>JAGVUS010000110.1 GCA_019136175.1 Chloroflexota bacterium
CATTCCAACGACATTTTCGCGTTCTGGTTTATGATTGCCGGGGGATGTGGAAATCCGATCACCCGGCTGGGCCATATTCGATGGAACAACATGCAGACGATCTGGCGAGCCTGTTGAATGCCCTGGGAATTTCCAAAGCCCATATCGCTGGAATTTCCTATGGGGGTGAAATCAGCATGGTTTTTGCAATCCGGTACCCGCAAATGACCCGCAGCCTGGTGGTTTCATCTTCCGTCAGCCAAATTGATCCCCTGTTGAATGCGATTGGTCAGAGCTGGTCAGGTGCACTTCAATCCCGGGATCCCGGCACCCTGTTCAATGTGACCCATCCCTTTAATTTCTCAGAGGATTGGATCCGGAATAACCAGGCTGTTCTGGCTGCCTCCAGAAAAGGGTATGAATTAATGGATTTTACCTCCGTATCCGAATTGATGGCGGCTTTCACCAGGCTGAGTATTACAGATCAACTATCCCGGATCACCTGCCCCACCCTTGTCCTGGTTGGGGAAAATGATCTCCTCAAGCCGCGCAAGTATTCTGAAATCATTACCAACAACATTCCAGGAGCGGAATTGATCATCATTCCGGATGCCGGGCATGCGGTCTGTTTGGAAAAACCAGGCGCTTTCAACAGTGCAGTCTTGGGTTTCATCCTGAAACACAGTGAGGTTGTTGCTTGAGCATTTCGGTTTCCCTCCCGTTCCGCGGAACGTTTGACAGGACCATTTCTGCAAAGGATTTGGTGATGTATGCCGGGCTGGTTGGAATTGAAAACACGTTGCAGGTACCCGGATACGTGGAAGATACCGATCCTGCTCAAACCAACCACACAGCCCAACTGTTTCTTTTGAGTATTGTCAGCGGGTTCCTGGTCTCGCAACTTTCCGATCCTGACTCAAAATGCATCAATATCCAAATTGAATTTCTTACCAAGGTCAATTGTGGTGACCAGATTGAGACAACGATTGAATTGTCTGACCAGAATCCTGAAAAACACCTGGAAACGTATAAGGTCAACAGTTACAACCAACGCAAAGAACAAGTCATCACAGGTCAGGCTGTGATGCTTGTCCCTGGATAAAAAACAGCCCCAAACAAGGGTTTCCATTCATCAGGAGGTGAATCCCACAAAAAGAACCGGTTGATTTTTTTACGAAACAAGTCTGTATATCCTATAATCCAATTGGAGGAGAAAATGAAAAAGTTTAGTATGTTCTTCAGTCTTCTGGTTGTTTTTGGCATGATCTTGAGTGCCTGCACGACAACCGCACCAACAGCTGCCCCAACTGCTGTACCCACCGAAGCCCCCACCGAAGTAGTTACAGAAGCGCCAACAGAAGCCCCCACCGAGGCTCCCACGGAAATTCCTTTGGGACCCGTATTGAAAATTGGGCAGATTACTTCTGCATCGGGTGCAATGATGCTCTACAGCCAGCAACAGGTCCGTGGATTTGAGATTGGTCTGGAGTATGCTTCCGGTGGCAAAAAAGATGCCGATGGTCACTACATTATCGCCAACCGGCCGGTGGAAGTAATCGTAAAGGACGATGAGCTGAATCCAGAAAAGGGTGTGGCTCTGGCCCGTGAACTGATTGAAAAAGATGGGGTGGAAATCCTGCAAGGACCTGTCAGTTCCAGTGTTGCTGTTGCATTGACGACAGTTGCGCTTGAGAACAAAATGGTTCTCATGATCGACCCTGCCGCATCCGCGTTCACCACTGGACCGAACTTCAATCCCTATGTGTTCCGTACTGCCCGCACCAGCTATGATGACACACTGATTATTGCAAAATATTTGGTGGAGAATGTGGGTGCGAAGTTTGCCCATATTGCAGTTGACAATGCCTTTGGACAGGGATCCGGTGCAGCCTTGAAATTCGCTGTTGAGAAATTTGGCGGCGAATTGATTGCTGATATTTATGCCCCATTTGAGACCACCGACTTCACCCCTTACATCCAGCAAGCCATGGATTCTGGCGCGGATTGCCTTTTCCTCACCTGGTCTGGAATTGGTTATGTTACCCTGTTCCAGCAGCTGGTCGACCTGGGTACACTGGATGAAATGCAGGTTGCAACCGGCTTTGGGGACAATGCCTCCTTTGCAGCCGTTTTTGGCAGCGCAGTTGGATCCATTGGTTTGAATGTGTATCACTACACGGTGCCCAAGAACGAAGTCAACGATTATCTCGTTGCACGCCATCTGGAACTCTACAATGAACCCCCAGATCTGTTCACGGCAGGCGGCATGGCATCTGCAATCGCCCTGGCTGCAGCACTTGAAAAAACCGGTGGCGATGCAACCGGTGATGTCCTGGCAGCTGCCCTGGAAGGGTTGAAATTTGAAGGACCCAAGGGAACCTACTACATCCGCCCCGGAGATCATGTCTGCGAACAGCCGATGAATATTCTCAAGCTGGTCAACATTAATCCCGACACGGATGGGGACGGCGTGAACGATTACAAGTTCTTTGAGACAGTCTATGTGAGTGAATATAACGAACTGGGTGTGCCCTGCACGCTCCAGGGCGATTATGCCTCACGCTGTGACATGAACAAGTAACCGATTTTCTTATTCACATCAGGGGCAGGTATTGGCATTCAATGCCAATACCTGCCCCACCACCTGATATAAGGAAAGTTGTATGGATCCTGATCATAAAACCATTCTGGAAGCCAGGAACTTACGGAAA
>JAGVUS010000231.1 GCA_019136175.1 Chloroflexota bacterium
GGAGATATCCTACTGGCTTTCGTGATGATTCTGGTTTATTTTCGGTATAAACTTCTTTGATCTTATAATAAGAGGAATGGGACAAAACCCGGTATTCTTCGAACTTCATCCCACTAGGTACCCAGGGAGAATGACCAAATGCAAATCATTGAAACCAACGGAAGCCCATTCCATGCCCATCTTGCCATGCCGGAAGCGGGAAAGGGACCGGGAGTCCTGCTGCTGCATGCCTGGTGGGGGCTCAACCAGTCCTTCATCCAGGCATGTGACCAGCTTGCCCGGGCGGGGTTTGTAACGCTCGCGCCCGATTATTACCAGGGCAGGGTGGCAGAGACGATTGAAGCCGCCGATGCCGCCCGGCTGGAGCTGGACCACAAAGCCACCCAAAAGCTCGTCACCCAGGCAGTGGACTACCTGGCGGGGCTGCCAGCCGTGACCGGGAACGGGATCGGCGTGATTGGATTCTCACTGGGCGCGGGTTACGCAGTGGAGGCGGCGCGCCGCCGGAACAAAGCCGTCAAGGCTGTGGTTGTGTTTTATGGCACCGGTGGTGGTCTGCTCGACAAGACCAGTGCGGCATACCTCGGTCATTTTGCCGACCACGATGCGTGGGGTGCGGACCCCGCCCGGGCAAAGCGGTTTGAAGACCGCATCCGCGCGGCAGGCAGGGAGGCGAGCTTCTACATTTACCCGGGTACGGAACACTGGTTCGTGGAAGCCGACCGCCCGGAATACCAGCCCGCTGCTGCGGCGCTTGCCTGGGAGCGGACAATCCAGTTCCTCCACGCAACGATTGGCTGATGCCCCCATTCTGAAGCCAAATCCGGGATAACAAAAACTTGACAAACTACGCCAATGGCGTATAATCAGGAGGAAGAAGTCATTGTGGAAATCATTGAAACTTCCATTTTCACCCGCCGGGTCTCAGGCGGATTGAGAAAAGTGCGTTGGGCGTTAAAAGGACGCGGCAAGCGCGGTGGAAGTCGGGTGATTTATTACTGGGCAGCCACCCGGGATGCGATCCTGATGCTGATGATTTACAGCAAAAACGAACAGGATGATTTAACACCCGGGCAGTTGGCGATATTACGACACATTCTTGAGGAAGAATACCCATGAAAGAAGACCTGTTTGCCGAACTGGCGGAAAGCGTGCGGGAAGGTGGTTCCATTCTCCGGGGAGAAAAACCAGCCTCCCGATCCTTCCATTTGGATCCGCTGGACATTCGGAATATCCGCGAAAGCTATCACCTGACCCAGGATGCATTTGCCGCCCTCCTGGGTATCAGTGTGCGGACACTCCAGCAGTGGGAGCAAGGCAGGCGTGTGCCGGAAGGTCCAGCCATGGTCTTGCTGCGCGTGGCTGCAAAACACCCCGATGCACTGCTGGACGTGGTGCGTGAACAGCCATCCTTAAAAGTCATCACCCGGCAGCAATGAGCATTCCCGCAGGTTTGAATCAACTGGCAGGTTCGTGGCAGGGCATGCAGCGGCTCTGGCTGATGCCCACCGATCCCGTGCGGGAATCACATTCGGAGATGGTGATTTCCCCAACCGCCAATGGGAATTTTCTCCTGCTCCGCTACACCTGGGCGGAGGATGGACAGGTGCAGGAGGGTCTGCTGGTTGCCGGGAGCGCTGAAAATTCCTCCCGTGTACGGGCAGCCTGGGTGGACTCGTGGCACATGCAGCATGAGATGATGATTTGTGAGGGTGAAGAGAAGCCCGGCGGAGGGTTTTCCGTCCGCGGGGCATACCCCCCGCCCTACGCATCCGACTGGGGTTGGCGCATCACCATCACGCCGCAGGAGCCGGACACCTTCCTGCTGACAATGCACAACATCCCCCCAGGCGGGCAGGAGCTTTTGGCGGTGGAAACAGTCTACCGGCGCCAGCAATAAAAAAAACAGGGGTCAGGCATAGCCCGACCCCTGGATGGCGTATGTTCACAAAACAGGGCGCGCTAGCCCTTCTTCTCCACCTTTGCCCACTCATCCTTGAGCGGGACGGTGCGGTTGAAGATCAGCCTGCCGCCGGTTGAATCGATATCCACGCAGTAGTAGCCCAGCCGTTCAAACTGGAAACGGTCGCCGGGCTGGGCGTCCTTCAGGCTGGGTTCCACCAGGCAGCCCTCCAGCACTTCCAGCGAGTTGGGGTTCAGGTCGGCAATAAAATCACCGCTGGCTTCGGGATCGGGATTGTTGAAGAGCCGGTCGTAGTTGCGCACCTCCGCCGGGATGGCATGCTCCGCCGAAACCCAGTGCAGGGTGGCTTTGACCTTGCGCCCGTCCGGCGAATCACCGCCGCGGGTGGCGGGGTCGTAGGTGCAGTGCAGTTCCACCACTGCGCCGTTCTCATCCTTGACCACGCTGTTGCACTGGATGAAGTAGGCATTGCGCAGGCGCACTTCCCTGCCGGGTGCCAGGCGGAAGTACTTGGGCGGCGGTTCCTCGCGGAAATCATCCTGCTCAATGTAGATCACCCGGGAGAAGGGCACCTTGCGCGTCCCGGCATCCAGGTCCTCAGGGTTGTTGAGCACGTCAAACTCCTCCACCATGCCCGCGGGGTAATTGTCGATGACCACCTTAAGCGGCTTGAGGACTGCCATCTTGCGCAGCGAGTGGAGGTTGAGGTCGTCGCGGACGCAGGCTTCCAGCAGCGAGAAATCCACCATCACACCGGCGCGGGCGTTGATCGTCTTGGAGACGCCCACCCGGGCAACAAAATTGCGGATGGCTTCGGCAGTGTAGCCGCGCCGCCGCATGCCGCGCAGCGTGGGCATGCGCGGGTCGTTCCAGCCGTTCACGTGCCCCTCCTCCACCAGGCGGCGCAGCTTGCGCTTGCTCATCACGGTGTAGTTGAGGTTCAGGCGGGCAAACTCGATCTGCCGGGGCTTGTGCTCCAGCTCCAGTGCGTCCAGGTACCATTCGTACAGGATGCGGTGATCCTCATACTCGATGGAGCAGAGCGAGTGGGTCACACCGTGCATGGCATCGTTCTGCCCCTGCGCCCAGTCGTACATGGGGTAGATGCACCACTTCTTGCCGGTGCGGTGATGGGGCGGCTCGTGGATGATGCGGTACATGATGGGATCGCGCATGTTCATGTTGCCGTGCGCCATGTCAATTTTGGCGCGCAGCGTGCGCGAGCCATCAGGGAACTCGCCGTTCTTCATCCGTTCCAGCAGGTCGAGGTTTTCCTCCACGCTGCGGTTGCGCCAGGGCGATTCGATGCCGGGGTGATTCCAGTCGCCGCGCGTCCGGCTCACCTCTTCGGGACTCTGGTCGTCCACGTAGGCTTTGCCCTTCTTCACCAGCCGGATCGCCCATTCATAGAGCAGGTCAAAGAAATCGGAGGAATAAAGCACCTTCTCCCATTCAATCCCCAGCCAGTGGGCATCCTCCATGATGGCGTCCAC
>JAGVUS010000396.1 GCA_019136175.1 Chloroflexota bacterium
GCAAATGGTGGCAGCCCTGCGGCAGCGCGGCGTTCCGGTGGAATACCAGGTGTATGCAGGCGAGGGACACGGCTTTCGCAAGCGCGAAAGCCTGCTCGATTATTACCCGCGGGTAGAGCGGTTCCTGCTGGAGCGGGTGGCGTTTGCCGCCTAGGATAGGTGCGAAACCACAATGCGGATGCCGATGCCAACCAGGATCAGCCCGCCAATAATTTCCATCCGCTTTCCAAAACGGCAGCCCAATTTTTCACCCAGCAGCACGCCCAGTGCCGAGAGGATCAACGTCACCACCCCAATCATGACCACCGGGAACCAGATGTTCCCGTCAATCAGTGCATAGCTGAGCCCGACTGCCAGGGCGTCAATGCTGGTTGCCACCGAAAGCAGCACCAGCGTTCCTCCCCGGGAAGGATCGGAGGTGGAACACTCTTCGCCGTCATCGTCCGGCTTGATTCCCGAGATGATCATTCGGACACCCACAAATGCCAGCAATCCCAGGGCAATCCAGTGGTCGAAGGTGGAAATGAAGCGGGAAATGGTGCTGCCAGCCAGCCAGCCGATGAACGTCATGCCCCCCTGGAACAGCCCAAAATGAAAAGCCAGCCGGAACACCGAGACGGCAAAAGCGTCCATTGCCAGCCCAATTGCAATCAGAAATGTGGTAACCAGGTCCATGGATGTGGGTTTGATTATACCCGGCGATTGTCCTCATGGAGGTATGCAATTGTCATGCAACGGGGAGGAAATTCATCCATGCCGCGTGCAACTTTTTGACTGCTGGAGCATCCATAATAGTGAGCAAGCATCTTGATGGATGAGGAGAAATCAAATGAAGATTAATGAATCGATGACCGACCGGATTGTACGGGTTGTTTTGGGAATTGTCCTGCTGGTGCTGGGATGGGGCGGCATTGTCACCGGCACGTTGGGCGTCATTTTCAAATGGCTGGGTTTCATCCCGTTGATTACCGGGATTGTCGGCTTTTGCCCGCTGTATGCGCTGTTTAAAATTCGGACCAATCGAGCCTGATGACCCTGGGTGTTGGAAATCGAAGCCCTGCCTGAACTGGCGGGGCTTTTTTGTTTCATTGCCGGGTGCCTGTTTTCTGATGAGAACCGCCTGATTGGAAAAGGTGACTGCAGGGCGAGGCGAAAATATTCTACCGGGTATTGGAGTAGACACCGTGACGATCCTTTCAGTCGATCAGGTGGCACATGCGTCTTGATCACTGAATGCGACCATTCGATGATTAAAGGCGGGATCAGGTATATAATTTTTTATCTGGTGAGTTCCTGATATCTGGCAGGCTATTAAAGGATGCGATCATGAAGAATCAAACCATTATTTATTGGACTTTACTCCTGATATTGAGCCTGGTTCTGACAGCCTGTACGCAGGTTTCAACTCCTGGGGGTACACTTCAACCGGAAAATCAAGCCACCGAACCTGTGGCTGATTCGACGGTACCTGTTCCCACAAAAACACCCAGACCTGAAGCCCGTCAGGTAATCAACCCGGAAAACTCAGGGGAATTAACGCTGATGAATGTCCTTGGGAAGGGCAATATCACGGATTTTGATTGGTCGCCGGATGGAAGACGGGTGGTGGTGGGTGCAGGATATGGAATCTATATTTATGATGGTCAGTCATTACAAAATTTGATGTTCATTGACACAGGCAGCTACATTACAGCAGTGGTTTACTCTCCGGATGGCAGCATCATCTTTTCGGGTGGTCCGGAAATTCAATTGTGGGATTCCCAAAGCGGTCAGGAACTGGGCAGCTTTACCGGCTCTGCTGGAACAGCAACCTACCTGGCGTTGTCACCGGATGGTAAAACAATGGCTTCAAGTGGAAGCGGTGGAACCATCCACCTCTGGGACACAGACACCCAAACCGAGTTGCGCCAACTGGAAGGACATACGCAAACGATCCATGGATTGGTTTTTTCACCTGATGGAACACGCCTGGCTTCTGCAGGGTTGGATAATACCGCGATCATTTGGGATGTAAATAGTGGAACCGTCTTATACTCTTTGAGCCATGGACGTACACCGGTTTACAGCGTTGATTTCTCACCGGATGGTAAAACATTGGCTTCTGCCGGCAGTTATGCCATTCACTTATGGGACGTGAACAGCGGCACCGAACTCTCCCGGATTGAAGAACAATCCTTAAGTTTTGTCATGTCTATTGCCTACTCACCAGATGGGAAGACCCTGGTCAGCAGTTGTTTTGATGGCAATATCCATATCCTGGATGCGGGCAGCTTGCAGGAAATCGGCAAGCTGAATCACTCCAGCAAGGTTTGGGGAGCAGAATATGCCCCTGACGGGAAAACAATTTTCTCCCACAGCTATGATGGAGTTTTACACCTGTGGGATGCATCCCTCGGCACCGAACTGCAGCGCGTGGAGGGATATATCAATTTTATTTTCAGCCTGGCATTTGCTCCCGATGGCACAAGACTGGCGGCAGGCGCAGGTGATGGCAGTATGCAGGTATGGGCTGTCCCGGCTGGAACCCCGTTATTCCGGGTACAGGGTCATACCGTACAGGTACGGGGGGCGGCATTCTCGCCCGATGGCAGTCTCCTGGCATCCGGTGGAAATGATGCCTTCATTAAACTCTGGGATGCACAGAGCGGGACAGAATTACGCACACTGGAAGGGCATGAGTACCTGATCAACAGCCTGGCTTTCTCGCCCGACAGCAGTCTTTTGGCATCGGGCAGCAAGGATGGTACTGCCCGGATATGGGATGCGGGCAGCGGGACTGTTCTCAATGTACTCAACAGCGGCACGGGTACAATTTCCAGTGTCACTTTTGCACCGGATGGCAGCATCCTGGCAACAAGCAGTAGTGATGGCAGCATTATCCTGTGGAACCCGTCTGGCGGGGAGGAGATTCGCAGGCTGACCGGGTCGTCGGCAGGAGTGCTCAGCCTGGCATTTTCACCGGACGGCAGTATCCTGGCAAGTGGCGGCGCAGATGGAATCATTATTCTTTGGGATCCCGCAAGCGGCGCTCAAATACAGCAACTGGAAGGTGACATGCAATCCATCAACAGTGTGGCATTTTCGCCCAATGGCAGCCTGCTGGCAGCTGGCTGCTCCAATGAAAATAACCTGCGCCTCTGGGA
>JAGVUS010000144.1 GCA_019136175.1 Chloroflexota bacterium
CCACCTCGCGCGTCCTGCCCAGCCCGCTGAAAAAGGCGTTTAACTTGGTGGAACGGCGCGAGGCGTCCATCACCGAAATGGCGGACACCCGGAAGCCCACGCTGGCAGCCAGGGCTTCAATGCGCTCGCGAAGCGTGCCTTCCGGCAGGGGGGTGAGCTTATTAAAGATCTTCACAAAGACCCTGTTCAGGCTGAACATCACCGCCATCACCAGCGAGGCGGCTGCCCATGCCAGCAGGATGAAGAGCCACAGGCGGTCTGCAAACACCCGGTAAAGGGCGTTCAATGCCGCCACCAGCGCCCCGCCCAGTACGGCAATCAAAAGCAGGTTTTTCAACTGGTCGAGGAAAAAGGTTTTGCGGGTGGACTTGTTGAAGCCGTATTTTTCCTCAATTACAAAGGTGGCGTAATATTCCAGCGGCAGGTTGACCACCAGGTTGAAAAACAGGACATATACACCCAAAAAAGCCAGCGTGCGCAGGAGATCGGCAGCAAACCAGGTGTTGACAAGGCGTTCCAGCCAGCCGAAGGCGCCCGAAAGCAGCAGAACCAGCGTCAGCAGCATGTCAATTGCCCGGGTGATCAGTTGGAAGCGCAGGGTTTCCATGGAGTAGTTCAGCCACCTGGCATAGGTCTGCTGGTCGTACACGCCCTCTACAATGGCGGGGATGGGCTGCCGGCGCTGGCGGTAATTCAGCAGGGATACCCCCAGGTTGATGGCGAACATGACCAGAATGATGCCGATTACAATCCATTGAATCATGGTTGCTGCTCCCGTTGCATGGAATGGGAGAATCATACCTTAACCGGGCGGTTGTGGAAAGGAAGCCCGGTACAAATCATTTTCAAGAGTCCAGTGGTTTGAGCTGGAATTCAACCAACCTCCTGGCGTTTGAATATATTCCCAAGCTGCGGTTGAATTTGGTGAGAAATTAATGTAAAATGATTGTATCCATGAAATGACAACCAATGATATAGCATACCTCAGGTTGGGATAACCATTACTTAAGTTTACTTTCTGAAATAAGTTGATAGCAACAGCAAAAATGCAGAAAAATCCGCTACAGTAGAGTCAGATCTGCCACAACCATCATCCCTCTTTTGTGAAAATGGTGCCTGTATTTTCTTGATCAGGATTTCCGGTTCAATTCACAAGGAGGAACGATGCCCGCTCGAAGATTTTCTCTGCTGGTTTATTTGATTCTTGTCTGTGTCATTGTTTCCTGCACGCAAAGCCCAACACCGGAACCACCACCAATTCCCACACCCATACAAATTATTTTGACTGCAGATCGAATGGACCTGGAATCCGGGGATTGTACCTGGATTCATTGGGAGGTGAATGGCGGTTTCGATGTTTTGCTGGATGGGGAGGCAGTATCAAAAACAGGGGAAAGAGAAATTTGTCCTGCAGAAACACACATATACCAGCTGGTTGTGGATCTTGGCACATCCATGGAGACGCGTTCATTGGAAATAATCGTCAACCAGGCAAAGCCAGATGGTGAAGCAGCGGCTGAAACACCAACCGTGGGAAAACCAACAGCGACAACTGTTGCGTTTGTATCATCCGGTTCCCCCGCCTATCTGGCTGAGGAATGGGTCAAACTGGGCGGACCTGCGGGCGGGCTGGGTTACGATATCCGCATGGATCCGATCAATCCGGATGTCATGTACGTCACCGATTCCTTTGCAGGCATCATTAAGAGCACTGATGGAGGGAAAACATGGGTTCCTTCCAACACCGGCATCGAACCCATGCCCGGTCCCGTCTGGCGGGTGTTTTCGGCAACCATTGACCCGTTCGACCACAACACCATCTGGATCGGCACCCAGGATACCGGCGAGATCTACCGTTCCGCGGATGGAGGCACTACCTGGGAATTGCGCGACACCGGCTTGTTGACCACCGATGGCATCCGCAGCGTGCGCGGCATCACCATTGACCCCAACGACCGCAACGTGATGTACGCCGGCGTGGAGGTGACAGTGAACACCTGGTCGGATGGGACATCAGGATTTATCCAGCGCCGATTGGGTGGACCCACCGGAGGAGAAGTCTATAAAAGCGTGGATGCCGGTGCCTCCTGGAAACTCATCTGGCAGGGTTTAAGCCTGGCGCGTTACATCTGGGTCGACCCGCGCAACTCAGATCGCCTCTACGTCTCCACGGGTATTTTTGACCGCGATGCCGTTAACTCCAACGTTCCTGCGGGTATCTGGGGCGGGGTTGGCATCCTGCGCAGCAATGACGGCGGAGAGACTTGGACAGTACTCGATGAACAAAATGGACTGGGCGGGTTGTACATCCCCAGCCTGTTTATGCATCCCGAAGATCCGGACATCCTGCTGGCGGCTGTCACCACACCGTGCGACCCGGACAAGGCGGGGGTCTACATCACCCGGGATGGCGGCGATACCTGGCAGCAGATCCTGGTGCAGACCGGCGGCTTGAGCATGGATGCCGTGGAGATCTCCCTCTCCAACCCGCAAATCTGGTATGCCGCCACCGAGTCGCAGATCTTCCGCAGCGAGGATGCCGGTGCCACCTGGCAGCAGTACTTCATGGGCTCGCCGGAGCGCAAGTCCGGCATGCCCATTGACCTCCAGGTGGACCCGCGTGACCCCTACCGCATCTTTGTGAACAACTACGGTGGCGGGAATTTCGTAAGTGAGGATGGAGGCG
>JAGVUS010000099.1 GCA_019136175.1 Chloroflexota bacterium
GGGCAGGGCGGCGTGGAGGAAACCCCTCCCCCCTGGGCAGTGGCGCTGACTGCAACAGCAGAATCGATCGCTGCCACTCAGAACATTGCACTTGCAACCCTGTTTGCCCCCACAGCAACACCATCCGTCTCCAATACCCCCAGACCACCCCTCCTGTACTACACCCAATCCGGTGACACGATGGAAGGAGTGGCTGCCCGGTTTGGCGTCCAACCCGGCGAGATAACCTCCCCCAAGCCGCTGGTGGGAGGCGGCTTCCTCAATCCCGGTCAACTCTTGATGATCCCGGATGTGCTGGACGGGATTGAGCCAATGGCAAAACTATTACCGGATTGTGAAGTGGTATATTCCGCCTGCGCACTGGATTTTAACATTGAAAATTATGTCAATCAGGCAGGAGGATATCTCAGCCGTTACACCGAATACCTGGATAACCACACCTATACCGGAAGCGAGATTGTTGAAAAAGTGGCGGTTGAAAATTCACTCAACCCCCGCTTGATTCTTGCCCTGATCGAATACCAGGGGCACTGGGTCTTTGGTGACCCACAAAACCTGGCAGAAACCGATTACCCCCTTGGCTGGATTGTCTACAGCCGGAAGGGTTTGTACAAGCAGCTGACCTGGGCAGTCCATGAAATCAACCGGGCATATTTCGGCTGGCGCAGCGGTTCCCAGACCGCCATCACCTTTGCCAATGGGGATGCACTCCGTCTCAATCCGCAAATCAATGCTGGAACTGCCGCCCTTTTGAGCATTATGGCACGGGTGTATTCCCAAATGGATTGGGCGGGCGTCACATATGGCACGGACAGTCTCCCCATTTTGTATGAGCAGATGTTTGGCAGCCCCTGGCAGCGGGCACAGTCGGTTGAACCTTTAATCACACCCAACCTGGAACAACCGAACCTGGAGCTGCCTTACCGGGTGGGACACGCCTGGAGCTATACTGGGGGACCTCATCCAGTTTGGGGGGAAGACAGTCCATTTGGGGCATTGGACTTTGCCCCTCCCGACGAGGTGAAGGGCTGCACGCCATCACTGGACTGGGTCACCGCCCCTGCTCCCGGACTGGTGATCCGCTCTGATAATGGAGTGGTTGTGCTGGACCTGGATGGTGATGGATATGATCAAACCGGCTGGACCATCCTCCTGTTGCATATTGCCACGGAGGGTCGCGTGAATGTGGGCACTTGGGTGGAACAAGATGGTAAAATTGGTCATCCTTCCTGTGAAGGTGGTTCCGCAACCGGCAGGCATGTCCACATCGCGCGGAAATACAACGGAGAATGGATGCTGGCGGATGGACCCATCCCCTTTATCATGTCCGGTTGGCGCGCTTATGCCGGGGATGCAGCCTACGAGGGAACCATCATTCGGGGCGAGGAAATAATTCGGGCTCGTTCCTATGGCTCATCAGCAAATCAGGTTTACCGTTATTCTGAAAATCCTTAGCGGGCTGGCAGTTCTCAGCCTGCTTTCCGCCTGTGCAACCGTGGGTGCTGCACCGGTCTTTGTGGTTTCCCAACAACCCCTGGTTGAGGAAACCCCCACCATCGTATTGCCAACCCCCATGCCAACGCGCCCGCCTTATGTCCCCGGAACGCTGGTTGATTATACGGCACAGACCGGTGACACCCTGCCGGCACTTGCATCCCATTTCAATACAACCGAATCGGAAATTCGGGCAGCCAACCCCATCATCCCGGAACAGGTGACCACCCTCCCCGCCGGGTTGCCGATGAAAATCCCCATTTATTACCAATTATTTTGGGGCAGCCCGTACCACATCCTCCCCGACAGCCAGTTTGCCAATGGTCCCGCAGCCATTGGCTTTGATGTCATTGAATATGTGGAAGCAAGCAGCGGCTGGTTTAAGAATCATACAGATTACCTGGGGGGCAGGAATCGACGGGGAGGGGAAATCATCGAATATGTTTCCACACTGTATTCCGTCAATCCCCGGCTGCTGCTTGCAATCCTCGAATATCAAACGGGTGCGGTTTCAGAGGAAGAGCCCCGGGTGGACATATCCCGGTATCCGCTGGGGCACGAGGATATGTATCATCTGGGTGTTGGGCGCCAGCTCTACTTTGCTGCCAACCTGTTGAACAACGGATTTTACGGCTGGCGGACAGGGGAACTGAAAGAATTTGATCACCTTGATGGCAGGCTGGAGCGACCGGATCCCTGGCAGAATGCCGCCACGGTTGCCATCCAATCTTATTTTTCCAAAATTTTAGATGGGGATCAATATGCACTTGCCATCAGTTCGGAAGGGTTGGAAAAAACCTACCGCAGCCTGTTTGGGAGTGATTATGTCAACGATTCAGACCCCATACCCGGCAGCCTGCAGCAGCCGGAACTGCGCCTGCCATTCCTACCCGGCAAGGTATGGGCATATACCGGCGGACCTCACACAGCCTGGGGGGAAGGCTTCCCCCTTGCAGCCATTGATTTTGCCCCGCCCATGGTAATTGGCGGCTGCGCCCCCACCGAGGAGGTGACTACTGCCGTGGCAGACGGCGTGGTCGTACGGGCAAACAGCGCCATCGTAACCCTGGATCTGGACGGTGACGGGGATGAACGCACCGGCTGGGTCATTTTTTACCTGCATGTTGATGATATTTTAGTCAATCCCGGTTCTGTCTTAAAAGCAGGCGACCCCATTGGCAAACCGCGACCCCATTGGCAAACCGTCCTGTGAGGGAGGTTCCGCCACCGGCACCCATGTTCACCTTGCCCGTAAGTATAATGGGGAATGGGTTCCCGCCAGCGGTCCGCTTGCCTTCAACCTGGAAGGCTGGATCGCCTGGCAGGGTTCTGAGCCTTACCAGGGTACGCTCACTCGTTTTGGTCAGACCATCCGCGCCAGTGTTTCATCCGATCAATCCACCCGCATCCAGTCGGATGCCCGTTAATCAGCTTTTATCTTCCTCGAAAGGATATCCCCTGCAATGCCGCCTGAACCCTCCAACTCCTCTGGCATGAAACTCTGGCATGAAAACTTTTTCCATCATCTGGGCAGGACAAATTTTCTCATTGATTGGATCAGCCATGTCCCAATTTGCGCTGATCATCTGGGCGTACCAGATCACGGAACGGGCAACCGCCCTCGCACTGGTGGCATTTTTTGGTTTTGCGCCCACGGTTCTCTTCAGTCCGTTTGCCGGTGCACTTGTGGACCGCTGGAACCGGAAGCTGACCATGATGCTCAGCGACCTAGCCACGGGATTGGTTACCCTGGTGATTTTATATCTTTACATCACCGGCAGCCTGCAAATCTGGCACCTCTATGTGACCAGCGCCTTTGCAGGCTTCTTCCAGGCATTCCAGTGGCCAGCCTACTCGGCAACCATCTCCATGCTCATCCCCAAGAAGCAATACACCCGTGCCAGCGGGATGATGTCCCTTACGGTTCAGGCATCCTGGCACCCATTCTGGCAGCCGCCCTGCTCAAGCCAATCGGCATCAGCGGCATCCTGATTGTTGACCTGGTCACCTTGGTCATCGCAATTACAACGCTGCTCATTGTCACCATTCCTCAACCCGAGAGAACGATCGAAGACCTTGAAAAACCGAATACATTCTGGCAGGATTCCATGTTTGGCTTCAAATACATCATCCAGCGCCCCAGCCTGTTCTGGCTGCAAATGATTTTCTTCGGCGGCAACTTTATGGCAACACTGGGCGGGGTATTGGTCAGCCCCTTGATTCTTGCCAGCACGGATCAGAATGCCACCACCCTCAGCATCGTGCAATCCGCC
>JAGVUS010000337.1 GCA_019136175.1 Chloroflexota bacterium
ATACCTACCTTGACCAGGCAATCCGCTACCTGGGGCTGCCCTATACCGCCTATTATGACGGCTACTGGGACGGCTTTATGGATGCCCTGGTGAATGGCGGTCCTTGGGACCTGGTGCTGTTTGGTCACGATAATTATTTGGCACCGGAGGAGATTTTCACGGCTTTGAATGATTACGTGACGGGCGGTGGGAAACTCATCCTCAACTCCTGGTTGGTGGAGAGCTATCCAACCAACCCGCTCTGGGCAACCATGGGCATTACCAATATGGTTTCCTATTACGATCCGCCACAACCGGTTTACTGGTGGATGCCGGAGCACCCCAACTTCATCCACTTTGACACTGTGCCGGAATTCACCAACCTGGAAGAAATGCGGTATGGCATCTATGGTCAACGGGTGGAACCGCTGTCCGGTTATGTCGCCCTTGCCGGGTACACGGCAACTGCAGCCCCCAACGAGGCGGGTATCGTGGCGCGTGGCAGCGATGGCGGCACGATCTTCAAAGCCTTCCTCGATGGGCACAATGATGCCGACCTGGATGCGGATGCCATGCCTGATGGAGCGGAACTGTGGTCAAACATGATTCGCGGCATCCTGGAAATTGATCACGAGGACATGCCCTGGTTCAACCTCACCGGACCGGTGGAAGGTGCCATTCCCCCGGGCGGATCACAAACGTTGATTTATCATTTCCACCCCAACGGCATACCGGCTGGTGAGTACTTTGGCTGGCTGGCGATTTACAACACGGCATTGAACGAATCGGTGTACGATGTGCCGGTTTCACTGACGGTGTTGAACGCCATCCATCTGCCGGTGATTTTGAAGTAACCCGTTTCTCTTTGCCCGCAAGACAGACAACCGGGGGCGGAACTTGCCGCCCCCGGCTCTGTTTCAGGTGATTTTACGCTATACTTGAACCATCCCAACAATGCTGAAATCCACAGGGAGGTTGGCATGCGCACCTGTCTCAGGAATGTCCGCTGGTACTCCGCCCCGCAGGAACCAACTGGGGGGAACATCTGGCTGGAGGATGGCAAAATTGCCGCGCTGGAAGTGGGGGATCACCCATGCCAGGTGGACGCCGGGGAATTGGACGGTGGTGGCTGGATTGTTGCTCCCGGGTTCATTGATCTGCAACTGAATGGCGGTTTTGGCTATGACTTCACCGACCACCCCGAGTCCATCTGGAGCGTGGGGGAGCGCCTGCCCTCCGGGGGGGTGACGGGTTTTCTGCCAACCATCATCACCAGCCCGCTGGAAATGGCGGAACGCGCCATGCAAACACTGCAGGCTGGCGCTCCCAAAGATTGGCGCGGCGCCCGTCCACTGGGGCTGCACCTCGAAGGACCTTTCCTGAACCCGGTCAAAAAGGGCGCTCACAACCCCCAGCACCTGCGCCCGCCGGACCTGCGCCGGTTGGGGGACTGGACACGGGAGAATGGCGTGCTGCTGGTGACGCTGGCTCCGGAACTGCCGGGAGCGGACGCCCTGGTGGAATCGCTGGCGTCGCGGGGGGTGGTGGTCAGCGCCGGGCATACTCTGTGCGATTTTGAGCAGGCGCAGCATGCTTTCGCCCTGGGCGTCCGCTGCGGCACACATCTCTTCAATGCCATGCCGCCCTTTGACCATCGCACACCGGGCTTGATTGGCGCCCTTTTGGTGACGCCCGGGGTGGGCTTCAGCATCATCGTGGATGGCATTCACGTCCATCCTGCCATGGTGGACCTGGCATGGCGCTGCAACCGGCAGGGGTTCATCCTGGTGACGGATGCCATGGATGTTGCCCTGCGCAACCTGATGCAATTCACCGGCTGCACGCTGGGCGAAGCGCTGCCTGCCCTGGCGGAAAACCCGGCGCGCTTGCTGGGGCTGGAGAACAAGGGTCGCCTTGCGCCCGGTGCGGATGCCGACCTGGTGCTGCTCACGCCCGCCGGGGAGGTGATGATGACCCTGGTGGGCGGCGAGGTGGTCTACTCCCGCGCCTCGCATTTTGCAGCCTGAACCTGCCGGACGGGTCAGGCTGGGGTATAATCGACCGGTATGGCTGGATACCAGGGCGAACTTGCCGCGCTCGGCGCGGCGTTTTTATGGGCAGGTGCCGCGCTCCTTTTTGAGCAGATCGGCAGGCGCGTCCATTCCCTTGAGATCAATCTTCTCAAGGGCACCATTGCCGCCTTCCTGCTTGGCATCACCCTGCTGGTTACCGGCAGCCTGCACTGGGATCTGCCCCTCCCGGCACTCCTGCTGCTGCTTGCCAGCGGCGCGCTGGGGATTGGTGTGGGTGATACGGCGTATTTTGAAACATTGCAGTGCCTGGGCGTCCGCCGCAGCCTGCTGCTGGGGATCCTGGCGCCGCCAATTGCCGCCATCCTTGGGCTGGTTTTCCTGGGGGAAACCCTGTCCCTCACTGCCTGGCTGGGGGTTCTTGTCACGGTGCTGGGGGTTGCCTGGGTTATCACCGAGCAGACCCCTGCCGAAGCCGGGCGCGCCTGTGCCCTGCGCCGTGGGGTGGTTTTTGGGCTGGCATTTGCCTTTTGCCAGGCGGGCGGGGCGGTGCTCTCGCGCCTTGTCTTCAACCAGACATCTGTCTCACCGCTGGCAACCGCCTTCATCCGGTTGGCGGCAGGGATTGCCATCCTTGTCCTCTGGCTGGCGCTCCGGCGGCAGAAGGTGCTCACCTGGACGCGCGGTGCGGGTGCCGGGCGGGTTGCCATCCTTGTATTGGTCGTCAGCATGTTTGGCACCTACTTTGCCATCTGGCTGCAACAGGTTTCTTTTAAATTTACGGATGTGGCTGTTGCACAGACCCTGCTATCCACCAGTCCTCTCTTTGGGCTGCTGATTGCCGCCCTGCGCGGCGAAAAACCCAGCCTGCGGGCGGTGCTGGGTGCGCTGGTTGCCATGGCAGGCGTTTCCCTGCTCTTCGGGTTGATCTGAGATGCAGAAATCGCTTCGTACTTTCCTGCCGGATCTTCAACTCCTGCTGGCTGCGCTCATCTGGGGATTTGCCTTCGTTGCCCAGCGGGTGGGCATGCAGTCCATGCCGCCCCTGATGTTCAACGGTGTGCGGTTCCTGCTGGGCGGGGCTGCCCTGTGGGTGGCTTCTGCGCTCATTCCTGCACTTCAGCCAGCTTCAAGAGAATCTGGTGCTTGGCGGCGGGTGATTCCTGCCGGTTTGCTGGCAGGGCTGATCCTGTTTGGCGGCGCTTCGCTTCAGCAAATGGGGATCGTGTATACCACTGCTGGAAAGGCGGGTTTCATCACCGGGCTGTACGTGGTGCTGGTGCCGCTGGTGGGCTTGCTGTGGGGGCAGAAAACCGGGGTGTTCACCTGGCTGGGGGCAGGGCTGGCGGCTGGCGGGTTGTATCTCCTCAGTGTGACTGAAACCTTCACCCTGGCGCCGGGGGACGGGCTGGTACTGCTGGGCGCACTGTTCTGGACGGCGCATGTCCTGCTGCTTGGCTGGCTCACCCGGCGGGTGGATCCCGTGCGGCTTTCGGTGGTGCAGTTTTTTACCTGCGGCGTCCTCAGCCTGGCAGCCGGTTTTCTGTGGGAGACTGTCTCGCTTGCCGGGCTGTTTACTGCTGCGCTGCCCCTCCTCTACGGCGGACTGCTTTCGGTGGGTGTTGGGTACACCTTGCAGACTGTTGCGCAGTCCAAAGCCAAACCGTCCCATGCGGCAGTATTGCTCAGCCTGGAAGGTGCATTTGCAGTTCTTGGTGGACTGTTGCTTTTAAATGAAACGCTCAGCCTCAGGGGATGGATTGGCTGCGCGTTGATGCTTGCCGCCATGTTGATGTCACAATGGGGCACATTCCGCCGTTAAGCCGGATCAGACCAGGTTGATGGCAACCCGGGTCTTGTTGTATTTCCGTTCCACCCGCACAATTTTACCGCTCAGGTCCAGGCTGTCTTCGCCGTCTGTCCGCGTGATGGTAAGCCGGACTGTTTCACCCGGCTGCAATTCCACTTCCTGGTCCAGGCGGATTAGCAGACCACAGGCGCTTACATTGACGGTGGTGGCGGAGCCGGGAATGGGTTCCACCAGGCGCACCGGGCGCTTGATGCGAAACCGGGCAGCCCGTCGGGCTTCGGGGAAACCGAGTGATTTACGATCCAACCTGCACCTCCATTGCGCCAGTGGAACTGTCCATCAATCCAGAAAAAAAGAAAAATTTGAAATAATTTCTTTTGAGAGAAATGCATATCTTGTGCTGGCGCACCGCCAAGAATCCGAATTCCTCATCTTTACTATAGCATAATTTAATCTTTGGGAAAAGAGGATTGGTAAAGTGTTTTGATAAAATGCTCCAGTTGGGAGATGGATTTTCCTTAATTTCCTTGACGCATCTTTTCCATCCGTGTTACACTGGGGCAGAGGAATTGACCACCATGAACGATCGGTTTGCTTT
>JAGVUS010000220.1 GCA_019136175.1 Chloroflexota bacterium
GCCAAAGCCAATAGTGAGGATGGATAACAAGACAGGGGGCAGCCAGAAACCAGGGGAGTTTTCATGCAGCAAATTCCCAACTTCATCTGTGGATGGACCATGTTCAACAGGTAACTGTGCTTTACGGCGGAAGAATGGCAGCCACCCCACCCAAAGCGCTCCGGCAACCATGATCGCGTTTGCCAGAATCAGGGCAACCATCAGAATCATGTTATTCCCAATGGATAGCCCGCTTTCATAAACCAACTCCTTGCCAATAAACCCCAGAAATGGAATTACGCCTGCCATGGAAAGTGCAGCCGGGATCGAAGTAGCTGCCGTGATCGGCATTGTGCGTGCCAGATTTCCCAGTTTGCGCACGTCCCGTGATCCAACTGCATGATCGATTCCACCTGCCACAAGAAACAAGGCACCTTTGTATAAACCATGCGCCAGCAGAAAAACGACAAATGCTTCAACTGCAATCTTATTGCCCAAGCCAATCAGCACGACCATCAAGCCCAAAGCACCTGTGGTGCTGTAAGCAAGAATTCGTTTCAGGTCGTGTTGAGCCAGCATCAGGAACATGGAAGCTAAAAAAGTCACCATACCAAGGACAGGTAATACAGTCTTCCAGATCACCAATCCCCCCAATACTGGCAGCAACCGTGCAAGCAGGTACACACCGGCTTTCACCATGGTGGCTGAATGCAGGTATGCACTGACGGGGGTTGGCGCAGCCATTGCGTTTGGAAGCCAAAAATGGAACGGAAACTGGGCGGATTTTGTTGCAGCACCCGCCAGGATTAACCAAAAAATTGCACCTGCCATAGGGCTGGACTGGACAAGCGCTGCACTATTTAACCAAACCTGTATGGACCAGCTGCCAGTGATTTGTGAGAGCATGATAAAGCCGGCAAGCATGGCAAGACCTCCCCCACCAGTAACCAGTAGCGCCTGCCAGGCTGCAGCCCTGGCAGATGGTTGCTCATGCTCGAACCCAATCAAGAGAAATGAAGAAATACTGGTCAATTCCCAGAAAATGAACAATAACAATCCATTATCACTGACCACCACACCCAGCATGGCGGACATAAACAACAGGATTTTCGCATAAAATCTACCCAAATAAGGATGCCCGTGGAGATAGGCTCCCCCATAGACGAGAATTAATGCTCCAATCCCACTGACCAGCAATCCCATCAGCAAAGCAAGACCATCCAAACGAATAGATAGTTCCAGCCCCAGCGATGGAATCCACGGGTGGGATATCGTCAGACTGGGCAATCTGGATTGAGCAAGCAGGTAAAAAAAGATACCCGCAGGGAATAATCCCAAAATCCAACCGGTTTTTTCTTTCAGGAGTTGATGAATCCAGGGTGCAAATAGCGCAAGAACGAACCCAGCGCCAATCCAAATGAGCATACTTTCCTCCATATTCGCGTTTGATTGATGATTTTCCAGAGAACAAGTCAGGATATACTTAAATCCAGAAAAATCAAAATTCACCCGGATACTACATATTACACTATTTTTAAATCCAAATAACCATTTTTCCCGGATGACAAATAAAAAAGTAGGAGTTGAATCAAAAAGAATATGACCAACCTATTTGATCCCCTGACTATTCGAAGCATCACTATCCGCAATCGCATCGGGGTTTCTCCCATGTGTCAATATTGTTATGAGGATGGATTTTCCAATGACTGGCAGCTGGTTCATCTTGGCGCACGGGCAGCCGGTGGTGCCGGCTTGATCATTGCAGAAGCCACTGCTGTGGAAGCCCGTGGACGCATCACGCCCCATGATGCGGGGATCTGGAAGGACGACCATATCCCTCCGCTGCGTAAAGTCACAAGGTTTATCAAGGAACAGGGAGCCGTTCCGGGTATCCAGATTGCTCATGCCGGGCGAAAAGCCAACACGCATCGTCCCTGGGATGGCAGCAGCCCCATCACAATGGATGATCCCCAATTCTGGCAGGTGGTGGGAGCCAGTCCAATCGCATTTGCAGATGGCTACCAGACCCCGCAGGAGTTAACCGCGGAAGAGATTCATGCAATAGCAATTGCTTTCCGGCACGGTGCCGAACGCGCATTGCAGGCAGGATTTGAGTTCCTGGAGATTCACGCGGCTCACGGATACCTGTTGCACAGCTTTCTTTCCCCGCATTCCAACCATCGTTCAGACCAATATGGCGGCAGCTTTGCCAATCGGATCCGTTTTTTACTGGAAGTGATTGGAGAAGTCCGGAAAGTCTGGCAGGATCACCTGCCGCTGGCAGTCCGTATCTCTGCCACAGATTGGGTGGAAAATGGATGGACAATCACGGAATCAGTGGAACTGGCTCGCCTGTTCATCCCGGCTGGTGTGGACGTGGTGGATTGTTCCTCGGGCGGTAATCTCCCAAAGGCACCCGTTCCCGTGGGTCCCGGCTACCAGGTTCCATTCAGCGAAGCCATCCGATCAACCGGCGTGATGACCGCTGCGGTGGGGCTGATCACCGCCCCGGCACAGGCGGATCAAATCATTCGTAACCAGCAGGCGGATATTGCCCTTCTGGGCAGGGAGATGCTGCGGAATCCATCCTGGGCATTGCATGCCGCCCACGCCCTTCGCCAAGCCCCCCCGGTCCCGCCACAGTACCTGCGGGGATTTTAAATCGACTTGGGATATCCAGGCTAAAAAA
>JAGVUS010000233.1 GCA_019136175.1 Chloroflexota bacterium
ATCCCCGTACGGCAAATTTTGACCCGGAGTAAGCGGAATATCCATAAACACCCACAAAACCGGCACTGGAGCAAAGATTGATGATGTGACCGCTCCTGCGCTCCACCATCCAGGGAAGAACAGCCTGGGTGGTGTGAACGGTTCCAAAATAATTCACTTCCATTAATGAGCGATAAATGTCGATGGAAGTATCCTGGAATTCTGCCGGGTGGGTGATCCCGGCGCTGTTAATGAGAATATCAGGGCAGCCGTTTTCATCGATGAAATTCTGCAACCCGGCTGTGATTGCCTGGTAATCAGCAACGTCTGCCTGCAGGATGCCTGTTTTTTGGTTGGCATTCTGGCGATGTATTTGCAGCCCAGCTTCCGCCTCCAATAGTGCATCCTGCCGTCTCGCCAGGAGGTATACATTCGCTCCAAGCTCCATCAGTCGGTTGGCAAGCGCCAGTCCAATTCCGCTGGATCCGCCCGTTATCAGGACACTTTTCCTTTGATAGTAGGATTGCCAGGCCATTTTTGGTTAATGCCCGCAATGGGAGCAGGAACCACCGGAACAACCGTTGCATCCCCCGCCAGACCCGGAGATGGCATGTCCATCGCTCTGGCAATTGCATACAGAAAGTGCGCGCCGGGTTTCTTCGCTATGGCAATTCTTACATTCTATGGGGGAATCAGCGTCTTTCATGGAACGAAGGGCATCAAATTTATGTCCGCATGTCTGGCAAATATATTCGTAAATCGGCATTTTAACCTCACTCCATTCAATAAACCTTGAAAATTTTACCCCATATCAGAAAAACCGGGTAGCGGTGGTATTAAACCAATGGTTTAAAGCAAAACGAGAGTATCCAGCAGGATGCGGGCAAGAATGGTTTGACGGATTACCGTCCGACGGTCCCGTTCTTCAATGGTGCGTCCGCTGAACAGGGATTTGGACAGGACGGGAACATCCGATATTTGCAGGAGTGCAGCAATTGGGATCCCGACCAGGCTGGCAGCCCGAAATGCGGCTGCAGTTTCCATTTCCACTCCGATACAGTTATATCTGCTGCTCCAATCTTCCAGACGGAAAAATTGGGCAACAATACTGTCTGTGGAAAAAACAATCCCCTCATGGAGGGCTACCTGTTCTTTTGAACACGCCGAAATTGTATGATTGCGTAATAATTCAAACACGCTCTGATCTGGCATGGAGGATTGCCCAAACAGGTCGTTGGGTTGAATTGTAGGATCAAGATAGCGGGTAAAACCATCCCCGATGATGGAAGTGGTGGGTAAAACCAGGTCGCCAATGGACATACCGGGGCGCAGTCCTCCAACTGAACCCGTGAACAGGATCACCTCACAGGGCGTTGCTGCAAGTGCCAGGATGGTATCACCGGTTTGTGGCGCGCCAATTCCAGATCGAATCACGCTGAATTTCTGTTCCTGGTACACCAGGGTATAGATCTGGTTTTCCACAACCACCTGTACATCCGCAAGGAGCGAGAATATGTCGGCTCTCCAATTGGGCATGATGATGACCCTGGCATGGATTTCCTCTGGATCACAGTGTAGTGCGCTTTGGGCAAGAACCTTTGGGGAAATTTGGTAACGATCCAGTTGAAAAAATTCCGGGATTTGTTTTTTGATCATGTCCAGCCTCCAAATCGCAGCCAATACGCGGTGATTCCAAAGGCAATCGCCACATTGAGTGTGCGTTTAAATCCCACCATGGGGATCCATATTTTGCGATCACACATTTCCAGGATCCCTGGATCCACACCTGCCACCTCACTGCCAACCACCAGTACGATTGGAGAACCGGCGAGTTCTCCGGTGATCTCCGGCAGGGAAACCGACCCTTCAGATACTTCCAATGCCCAAATGCGCATTCCATTGGATTTCAATTTCCGGGCGCAGTCCACGGCATTCGGGTAAATGCTCCATTCCACGATTGTTTCCGCTCCGAGGGCAGTTTTCGATACCCGCGGATGGGTTGGGGGAGGGGTCAAACCGCACAGGTGCAGGTGGCGCAGACCGGCACCATCTGCGGTGCGAAACATGGAGCCAACGTTAAACGCGCTGCGGATATTGTCCAAAAGCGCTTCCACTTGTGGACCCGGGACCGTTGGCTGGCGTGGGTTGGGGTCGGGAGGAATGTGGGGAAGAGGGACTATTTGGGTTGGATGCCCGCAACGCGGGCAGGAGGTGGAATCTGATTGTCCGGCGGCTTCCGGGTAGCGAAAGCGACATGACTTTTGTGTACATTGACGAAAAACCGGAGGAGTGGACATCTCAGCCTGGGTGAATCAATGCGTAGAGACGGGGAACCTGTTCCAATAAAACCCGGGTTTCTGTCCGCCAGCGAAAGATTTCCCCGATTCCGCCATATTCGAAGGATACCAGGGCAGGCTCGCTCCACTCTCCGGAGCGGATTCGATCAAAACACCAGGAAAGGTTTTTCCAGTCGGAGTTATCCAGTTCCAAATGATCCACCAGGATGCCATCCGAGGGCTGGGGTCCGATCCCGGTGATGTGAAATTCCCGCAATCTATCCAGTGGCAGGTTGAGGATATAAGTTAACCAGTCCCATCCAAGGTTCATGGTGGTCAGGCGGGCATGGGCAATATCAAACAGGAACTGGCAGCCCGT
The DNA here is from genome assembly GCA_019136175.1 of Chloroflexota bacterium. Taxonomy (GTDB): domain Bacteria; phylum Chloroflexota; class Anaerolineae; order Anaerolineales; family Anaerolineaceae; genus CALMHE01. Next base: position 2,635 of record JAGVUS010000233.1, read on the forward strand.
TTCAGTGACAACCTGGTTGATTACACTGGTAT
>JAGVUS010000348.1 GCA_019136175.1 Chloroflexota bacterium
GCTGCCATCCTGAAAGAGAAAGCCACCGGGAACAACTAGATCAGGATCAAATGGTATATTTGCGTCCTGCAAAGCCTGTTTATACCCGTTTAACCGGGCAATACTATGGTTTAAATCCACGGGGCGTTTGATAAAACCAATCCGTCGATGTCCCAATTGAACAAGATGATTGGTAGCCAGGTATGCAGCTTTGAAATTGTCGGCTTTTATGGATGGCGAAGTTACACCTTGAATTACGCGATCCAATAATACAAACGGAATGTGAAAGCTCTCCAATAATTTTGCTCCTGCCGAGTCCTCGGAACAGGGAATCCATATCACTCCAGCCGCCTGATGTGAGATTAACATATGGATATATGCTAATTCGCGATCCAGCCGATATGCAGAATGGCACATGATGACATTGTATCCATTATCAAAAGCAATCTGCTCAACGCCCAGTGCATTGTCTGAGAAGAAGGTGTTCTTATTATCTGGGATGATCAAGCCAATGGAATTGGTTTTTTGCATTCGCAAATTTCTCGCCAGCGCATTTGGTTGATAACCCAGTTTGTTAATGGCTGCCAGAACCTTTTCCCGAGTTTCATCAGTTACTGGTCTGGGACCGTTGTTAATCACATAGGACACAGTAGCTGGGGAAACCCCTGCCTCCCTGGCTACATCATCCCGTGTTATGGTTCTTTTAACAAGACTTATTCCCATTGCAAATTACCCCTTATCCAGCTCTTTTCGAAATGAATGAACCTGTGATAAATACTTGTGAATACCAGAGGTCAACTCAACTTTATCAGAAGTTGTAATATATTGTATTCCCCGATCAATGTATTGTGCAGCCGCCGATGGATTACTTGCCATCATTCCTGATGCCTTACCGTTTTGCCGAGCAACGCTGATAACATGATTGAAAGCGTCCTGAACCGCCGGCTCATTGGGCTCTCCCGGGAAACCCAGAGAATATGACAGGTCCGTTGGTCCAATAAACAACACATCTATGCCATCCACCCGGGAGATTTCCTGCAATGCGGAAAGAGATTCCGGAGTTTCAATGTGAATCACAACCAGCGCGTGGTCGTTAACCATTCGTATGTATTCCCGGGCACTCATGTTCATAAAATAATTCCCAGCCCTGACAGAAGCCAGACCCCTTCGCCCAATGGGACGGTACTTAACACTGTTAACCACCTGTTGGGCTTCTTCCACCGTGTTAATTTGTGGAATTTGTATTCCCGCTGCACCCAGATCCATGTACCTCAAAATTACTTGCGGTTCATTCACTGCACAACGAACAATTGCCGGAAGCCCCACAGAATCCGCAGCTCGAATCATGTGGGCTGTTGTTTCCAGATCAATTTCACTGTGCTCCGCATCAATAACGATGAAATCCAACCCTGCCAGTCCACATACTTCGGCTGCCGTGGGTGAACCCAATTGGAGGAAACAGCCCAACAAGGACTCACCGGTAAGGATTCTTTGTTTTAGGGAATAAAATGGCATTTTCTTAACCCTTTGATGCTTTTATTTCAACAGCAGGAACCATCCGGGCGGATTCCGCTGCGGGCATTAACCGAAGCCCAATAAAGATGATTGGTAAGGCACTTAATGCAATCCAACCGCTACTGGAAAAAACGGCCATCAACCCGGCTTGGTTGCTGATCCAGCCACTTGCTGCTGGTCCGGCAAACATTCCCAATGCGTAAATGGCTTGAAAAATACCCATTGCTGTTGCGCGGTGATGATTCTGAATCGGCTTAATTGCCAGCCCCATCAGAACCGGGTACGAAAGTCCATGTCCCAACCCATGGAGGAGCCTTGAAATAAAAATGGTTGTCATCCGGGTGTCTGCCACAACCAGAAACGATGCAACACCCAAAATTGCTATACCAGTCAAGGCAGCAACTTTTTCAAATTTGGCGGGCATCAGAAAGCTAACTGCCAGGGAAGTAGCCATATACGCAAACTGCATGGCTGCAGTCAACCAGCCCAACTCGGAACTCGTTGCCCCCAATTGCTTGGCAAGAATCGGTATGTACCCGTATGTAGTTGCATATGTAATAAATTGACCAACCGCAGCAGCCAGTGAGATCGCCACAAGGGACCATTGAAGTTTAAACTTTGTTTTCTCTTCAAATTGAACTGTTATCTTTGGTGAATCACTCCTGCGAATCAATGGAATGAGAATGAGAGCCAGGATAGCAAAGATAACCGCAGAATAAAAGGTTGCCTGGTTCCCAAACGTCCCGGCGATTACTCCGCCTGCCATGGTTGCAACCATTTGAGCGAACACAGCAATGAAAACCACCAGGCTGGTCGCTTTTACAGTCAGGCTTTGCGGGAAATATGATGCAAACAAAATGGATATGATGACCCAAGTCGCTGCTGCAATACCGCTTACCCCTCGAAACAGTGCGGCTCCCTGGACACTTTGCGTAAGGATCAAACCGACTGCAGCGATGCCTGAAGCGATGACCCCCAGATAGACAAATATCTCTCTTTTATTCAATCGGTCAGATACAACTCCAAATGGAATACGAAGGATCAATTGCGATAACCCGTACATGGAAATGACCAACCCTGCCGTACCAAGGGTTGCACCACTTAATGAGGAAGCATGTACCGGAAAGATGGGCACATACACATATAAGGAAGCCCAGAACAAAAAAATGACAACTGAAAACCAGATCAATGAAGGGGAAATCTTAAGCCGCTTCATAGGATTCCGGCTCCATTTGGTGCGCTGGATGTGTTATTGGCATATAGCCGCAGTATCCCGCGCAAATTTTGAACAGGTGGTTTCCAACCAGCAAGGCGTTCCTTGAGGGTTGTGGTTGATAATTCAACATCGATTCGGCGTTGAAGGATATTGATTTGGACGAAATCGCCATTTTCAACCAGGGCAATTGGTCCGCCCTGTTGCGCTTCCGGTGAAACATGACCAATACACAATCCCCGGGTTGATCCTGAAAATCGCCCATCGGTCACCAATGCCACACTTTTGCCCAAGCCAGAGCCTGCCAGAATTGCGGTTATCATGTGCATCTCTCGCATCCCTGGTCCACCAATCGGACCTTCATAGCGGATGATCATAACATCTCCAAGTTGGATTTTACCTTCCCGAACCGCATCCGAGGCACTTTCCATGCTGTTAAACACGACAGCCGGCCCCCTGTGAATCATCATTTCAGGATTTAATGCTGATTTCTTGATGACAGCACCATCCGGTGCCAGGTTGCCTGTTAGGATGACCAACCCCCCATCAAATGTAACAGGGTTGTTGATTGGTCGAATAACATCGCCATCCGGATTTCTGGCAATTTGTGCAGATTCTTTAAGCGTGGTTACTGTAACCGTGGGGGAGGTTCCATCAATCCGATCTCCCAATGTTCGAAGGATGGTTGGGATCCCTCCTGCTTCATGAAATTGGTTCACTGTATAAGGTCCCCCGGGGTTAATGGGAGCAATATATGGGGTGCATTCTGAAATATCTTGAAATTCGGCTAATTTTAATGGAATATCCAGTTCATTTGCAATGGCAGGAAGGTGGAGAAGAGAGTTTGTGGACCCGCCAATAGCCATATCTACAATAATTGCATCCCGAAATGCAGCTGCAGTCATAATTTCACTTGGAATCCGGTTTTGCTTTACCAAATCAACAATTCGGACACCAACTTCATAAGCCTCTTCCATTTTCATTTTGGACATGGCTGGTGTCGTCGCCGAATAGGGGATTGCCATCCCCAACACCTCGCACAAACAAGCCATCGTATTTGCCGTTCCCATCATGGAACAAGCACCCGGACCCGGACATGCTATTTGCTCTATTAACGAAACTTCATCAGCTGAAATTTCCCCCGCCATAAATTTTCCCGTCAATTCCCGCACATTCCGGAAAGATATTCGCTTTTCATCAATGATGCCATCTTCCATGGGACCCGCTGGAAGCAGAATAGCGGGGATATTTACCCTGGCAGCTGCCATTAACATGGCAGGGATGATTTTGTCGCAACTGGCAAGCAGTACAACCCCATCAAACCGATGGGCTTCCAGCATGATTTCCACGGATGCTGCAATAATATCCCGGCTGGGAAGAATATACCGCATCCCACGGTGTCCTTGGGCAATTCCATCACAAGCAGCGATGGTGTTGAATTCAAATGGCAATCCACCTGATTCGCGAATACCTGCTTTCGCCGCCTCTGCCAATTCCCGTTGGCGGAAAGAACCCGCAAGGATTTCATTCCAGGAATTGGCAATTGCAATCATGGGCTTTTGTAAATCAGACCTATTGACGCCAACCGCATGCAGCAATGCACGATGCCCCACGCACTCAACCCCCTCGGTCACTTCGCTGCTTCGTAAAGTTGCCAATTTACCTGATCTCATCGGTTCCATCAATTCATAACCATCGTAACAGGCTTACTTCTGTTTCAATTCCGAGATGCATACCTCAATTGCTTCTGTTATATCTGGCATCCTGAAAATTCCTCGAAGGTCAAGGCACATGGGCTCCAGCGTGGTATTTGCTGGACGGGGAGATGGTCCTCTTTCCTCCTTCCGAATGGGTTCCACATGGGCTTGTTTTCCAGATATGGATAAAATTAATCGGGCATATTCATACCAGGTTAAGCCACCCCGATTGACTACATTGTAGACACCATAAAATGGTGTATCAACGAGATGAAGCAGTGCCATGGAAAGATCCAATGTACTGGTTGGAGAACCCTTTTGATCGAATGCTGCCCGTATTTGAGTTCCCATATCCGCAGCATGGATCACCCCAGTCAGGAAATTATTACCATAGATACCGAATAGCCATGCTGTTCGAATAATAAAATACCGTTCCAGTGTTTCCTTCAAAATTTGTTCCGCAGCCAATTTCGACTGACCATATATATTGATTGGATTGGTCGCATCAAACTCCGTATATGGGTTTCCTTTCAGCCCATCAAAAACATAATCGGTACTGATAAAAACCATGGTTGTCTGTCTCTTCCTGCAAGCAATCGCCAGGTTTTGGGTTGCCAAAGTATTCACCAAATATGCCTGGGCTGGGTTCAATTGGCATACATCAGCATCAGCCATAGCTGCAGAATGAATCAGGATATCAGGTTGATGGAAATCCACGTAACCGATCACCTGGGACGGATTGGTAATATCAAATTCAGTATGGCTGGGGGCAAGTACCTCATGCTTCACACCAAAGGTGCGGTGGAGGTCTTTCCCCAGCCTGCCACTGCCTCCAGTAATTATAATTTTCATGTTTATTCTCTCCACATCACTGTGATGAATTTGTCTGGTCTATATCTAATACAGCGATCCGAAATCTTCCACAGGGAGTTGCATTAACTCACAAAACTCCTCGATCTCTGCTGTCACATCTGCCTGGACAGCATGGATGTGATTGGAACCATAAAGTGACAGGAATCGCGTATAAGAAAAATTAGAGGCGAAAAATGCATGTGGCCAATTGTAGACTGTTTTCCTCAAATCTTCCCGGGGGTGATCCACAAAGCGCCCAGCCAGTACACCCATCCAATATTTTCCATTCCTGCGCATCAGCCTGGCTAGAGTTCCCGGACCGGATGCGGTGACAAATTGTGTAGTGCCCCCACCCGCTTCCCCATAAATATGGGGCATGAGGTGCACCTGGCTGAGATCATCAGCAGGCTGGTCCAATTTCCGCGAAAAACTTGTGGGAATGGAGCCACAATTTGCCATCCATAATTCCCGACCCACTTCATCATAATACCGAAGATCCATCAGGTTTGTGGACAACCCACCTGAGAGCAATTTTAGGATTTGCATCGTCAATGCGCCATCCATATCAGCCTCGCAGGAAGATACAACCGGCTCTTTCGGTCCATCTGCGTCATATGGGTCTCCAACAAGGGATTGCCCAATACATTGCAAACAGAAATAATTTGCCATCTCCTCCTGGCATTTCACTCCAATAAAGTCGAGTTTTCGTTCCGCGATCATGTCTTTAATGGCAAGATAACTGCGCACCTGCCGTTCCAGGTGACGGTTGGTAAAGTTGGTCTGATTTGTTTCAACTGCGCCCACGCGGGTGATTAACCAATGGACGTGCTTTTCCACCCTGGCTGGATCAATTGCTTCTGCCTTGAAAACAATCATGGATTGGTCAATATGAATAACGTCCACCCCAAACTCCCGCAGCCATTGAGATGGATCAGCAGTGGCGGAAACCATGCCCAGGCTTCGACCGCCAAACAATCCAAACCTCTGCCCTTTCAATGTTTCACGAGCATATGCAGCTTTAGCAAATATCAGGATTTTTTTATGGATCTCCGGATCATCCAGATTTCCCATCAATCGTTTGTGATAAAAACCAGCCTGGTCCAATGCACCACCCGTAGCCAGCATCCCCACCATGCTGGAAGTCTTATAGGAACGGTCGTTTCCCAGCAACAAAATTGGTTTATTTAAGCGCAAAACAGCCGGAATCACCAGCGCCGGTTCTGTCCAAATTGGTATTTGTAATATGATGGCATGTATATCTGATGGTTTGATGGATGCAACAACTTCGTCTGCTTGGGATGGGCGGCGAATTGGTTCGGGAGCAATTAAATTCAAGTCTGTTCCAAGGGTCTCAATTGCTTTTTCACGGTCAAAAATCACTTCGGATAAACGTGCCTTGTAGAAATCATCCCTGGGTTCAGCAAATGTTAACAGCAACACATTCGGTTTCATGATCCTCTCCCATCCTTTCATATTGATCGCAGTTTTGTTGAGTGCTCCCCTCTGGAGAGGGATACTTGCGTATCCCTCTCCCATCCGAGGAGATGTCCGGAAGCACTTCAAAGACTACTTAGCGCACTTCGGGTACCATTCATCCACATTATCTTTGGTGATTGGGGTGCTGGCAACAATCACATTCTTTTCCACAGTTTGACCAGCGAGGATCTTGAAGGCTGCTTCAACACCTTCCGGTGCAAAGTTTGGATAGTAGAATGAGACAGCCATCTCACCAGCCTTGATCGCATCGTAGACTTCGCACAGAATGCCATCAATGCCCATCACAGCCACCTCATCCAAGCGCCCAGCTTCCTTGAGGGCAAGTACCGCGCCCAAAGCCATTTCGTCATTGGCTGCATAGACAACATCAATGCTGCCTGGATCCGGATTGGCTTTGAGTACATCTTCCATCACACGCACTGCTTCATCCCGCTTGTAGTGAGCGGTCACATTCATAATCCAGTTGGTCTTGGGATTGCTGTCAAGGATCTCATGGAAGCCCTCTGTGCGCATCTTGGCAGCCACAGAACCCTCACGTCCGATCAGCTCAACAATGTCAATTTTGTCCTGGCTGCCATATTTCTCCAGCACCCAATTGGCAGCATCGTGGGCAATATCCAGGTTATCGGCTGTAATGAAGGTCTCATAAGCAGCACCCTGACCAAGATCGGAGCTAAGAACAACCACCGGAATGCCCTTGGAGTTTGCCAGTTGAATGCCAGGCACAATTTCATCAGCAAAGTAAGTGGACACGATAATCAAATCCACCTGCTGAGCCACAAGATCTTCGATATCGGAGAGGTTCTTGGCGCCATTACCCTGTCCATCGGTGGTGATGAATTTAGCACCACAGGCTTCCACGCCTTCTTTTGTCCATTCAACCTGTTTCACACGCCAGACACCATCAACGGCTCCTTCCGAGAGACCAATTGTAACTTCGCTCAACGGTTTCCCGTCCTTGGTAGTCATTTGAGGGGCAACACACCCTTCCGGAATTTCCTGGGCAGCAGTCGTTGGAACTGCAGTAGGTTTGGGAGTACAGGCGGTGATTAATACTGTCATGATCACCAAAACAGCAACAACAAACAACACACTCTTTTTCATTGTCTCCTCCAAATTGGGACTTTCTAAAAGGTTTGGTAAAGCAAGTCAAAACAGGCACATACTTGGGGGTAGATATCAGTAATTTTCTGTCTGTTCACCTCCTGTAGATGGTCCAATTCATTTATTTCCCCAATTATTTTCTGCGCTTGTACTCATTCATGATGACCGCACCTGCCAGCACCAGGCCTTTGACAACCTGCTGCATATACGGGGAAAATCCAAGCAGGTTCATGATATTGTTCAACATTGCCAGAATGAGAACGCCAATGATGGTGCCGGCAATTCCACCTTTTCCGCCATCAAATGTCGTGCCGCCAATTACGGTGGCTGCAATGGCATCCAACTCATAACCGGTTCCTGCAAGAGGATCCGAAACATTCAATCGCCCAACCAGAATTACACCCGCCATGGCAGCCATCACACCACTGATAACATAGGCGGAAATTTTGTGGTTATCCACATTAATGCCAGCCAGGCGGGCTGCTTCTTCGTTGGCACCCACTGCATACATTCGTCGACCATATGGTGTCCAACGTAGAACAACATAAGCGATCAAAAACATTAATGCCATGATAATGACGGGGACTGGAATCCCCAACACATATCCAGTGCCCAGCCATCGAATGGTATCCGTCGTTCCCACTACCAGGTATCCAGCCGTCATCAGAAGTGCAATACCACGCCCAACTGTCAGGGTTGCCAATGTTACTACAAATGGCTCAATCCGGAGCTTGGCAATAGTGACACCGTTGACCCATCCTATGAGAGCTCCCGCCAGTAAAGCGCCGCCAATGATGATGAATGCCGGCTGATCCTTCAAAAGACCGGCAGTCATGGCAGCAACCCCCAACACAGATCCGGCTGAAAGGTCAATGCCTTTCACCAGAATAACCAGGGTCAACCCAATGGACAGCAGCCCATTAAAACTTGCTTGACGGAGGACATTCGTAATATTCCCGGTAGTCAGGAAATGCGGAGATAATGATGAACTGATAATCACCAAAACAAGGAACACAAAAATCGTCCGGTAGCGGGAAATCAGTTTGAGAATCGTGTTTCCAATCGTTTTGATATCCATTTTTTGTTTTGTTACACTTGTTGTTCCGTCAGATGTTGTCATTCCACCACCTCCAAAGCAGCAAATTCCATAATTTTGACTTCAGTCGCTTCCGCTGCTTGAAATTCAGCGGTGATGCGCCCATGGTTCATTACAAGTATCCGGTCGCTCATTCCCAATATTTCCGGTAATTCCGAAGATATCATCAGGATCGCCGCGCCGTTTGCCACCAAGTCATTCAACAAGAAGTACAGTTCCTCCTTGGAACCAACGTCAATTCCACGGGTTGGTTCATCAATCAGGAATATCTCCGAGTCTGTGTTAATCCATTTGGACAACAACACCCGTTGCTGATTACCACCACTCAGGTTTTGAACCTGCTGGTTTGGAGATGGAGTAACAATCCGAATCCGCTTGATGAAATCCAATGCAATTTCCAATTCTCGCCTGAGATTCATAAATCCACGGCGGGTGAACTTCCGTAAACTGGCAATGGTTATATTTTCCCGGACTGTCAGAATCCCAAACAATCCAGTTTGCCGCCGGTCTTCCGTAACAAATCCCATCCTGTGTTTTAAGGCATCACCTGGGGATGCAATTTTCACTGGTTTTCCATGAATCCAGATTTCACCTGCATCCAGCGGTTCCGCCCCAAAGATCACAGTAGCAAGTTCAGAACGACCAGCTCCAATCAAACCGGCGATTCCCAGGATTTCACCGCGATGCAGTGTGAAGCTGATGTTTTCAACTTTTCCCTTCCGGGTCACGTTTTTCAGTTCCAGGACGGGTTCGCCAATTTCATGGGTTCGTTTTGGGTAATGTTTACCAAGCTCCCGACCCACCATTAATTTCACAATTTCCCATTTATCGGTTTCGCTAACATTCAGAGTTTTTACCTTGGCGCCATCTTTCATGACGGTCACCCGGTCAGCGAGCTCAAAAATTTCCTCAAGGCGATGGGAAATGTAAATTATGGAAACCCCCCGATCGCGTTGAGCTTTCAATACCGAAAATAGTTGTTGCAATTCATACGGGGTCAGAACTGCGGATGGTTCATCCATAATGATGATCTTTGCGTTCAGCGTTAGGGCTTTAGCAATTTCCACCAACTGCATTTCTGCCACAGTTAATTCCGATACCTTGCGGTCAACATCCATCTTGATGTTCAATACCGCCAGCGCTTCAATTGCCCCCTGTCTGACGCGTTTCCAATCCACTAGACCATAGCGGTTGGTTGGGACAGCCCCCAGGAAGATATTCTCCGCCACTGTCAACGCTGACGCCAGCTTCAATTCCTGGTGAACCATGGCGATCCCTGTAATTCGGGCAATGGCTGGCGTATCCACTCTGATCACCTGTCCCTCAATCCGGATCTCACCCGTCTCTGGAGGATGAACACCTGCCAGAACTTTCATCAGAGTCGATTTTCCAGCCCCATTCTCACCAACAAGTGCATGAATTTCACCCTTCCGGAGTTCAAAGTCGACGTTTTGAACCGCATGAACCCCGGGAAAATATTTATTGATACCAATCATTTCAAGAAATGGAGTTTCTTCCATCTTTACTCCTTTTTTTCATAGCCGGGCAGGGAATGACCCCATTCCCGTGCAATGACTTCAAACGATTTCAACCACGCATGTTGTGGATCATCCCTGGGTGCTGTTGCCTTAAGATTTCCTGATAAAAAGTTCAGGTAGTAACAGGTGTAACCCGGAGCAACTGCAACCGGATGGTAACCACGCGGTACCAGGATGGCATCATTATGTTGAGCAACAACAGCCTCATCCAGGGTTCCATCATCCGTATATATCCGCTGCATTGCAAAACCCTGTACAGGTTTCAGCCGGTAAAAATAAATTTCCTCCTGGTGGACCTCTACGGGCAGGTGGTCTTCTTCATGGCGGTGAGGGGGAACACTGGACCAATTCCCCGGCGGAGTAATCACTTCCACAACCACCATATGCTGGCTTGGGAAATCTGGGGGCATTACATCCCAGATATTCCTCCGCCAGTTTAGAACCCCGCGGGAACTGCGTTGGACATCCCCAGGCTGGATAAGCAATGGATGTCCACCTGGCTGGGAGGGAGTACTTCCCAAAGCCGCTTCCATCCATGTGTGGGCTGTAACATCAAATTCACATCCTGCAGGCAGGTACACAGTATATCCTGGTCCATCAAATACTTCCCTGCGCCCGCCAATGTTGGAAAAAACCTGGGACCCACCAACTACAGTGCATGTACCACTGAGAATTACAAACGCAGTTTCCTGGTCTTCAAACCTGCCATGATATGTTTCACCTGGCGCCAGCTGTAACATGCTTAACTGAAGACTTTGTAATCCATCTGCCTTTGAAACAACTTCTGATATGCCTGGTTTGTTTACATATTTTCGTTTTAACTGCATCATCCTCTCCTTTCCTCAGGATTGGAACTTGCTTCATCACCATACATTGGGCGGTGGGGTTAACGAGCACAAAATGACCAGCGTTGTATCTCCCGTATTTTTCTGTCCGTGCATGGTGTTTGGTGGTACATAAATCGAAAGATATTTTTCCAGCTGGATCGCTTCATCACCCAGGGTCATTTCACCTTCACCCTCCAAAATAAAGTATGCTTCTTCATATGGGTGATTGTGAATAACAATTTCGTCACCGGGAGCCATGAAAACAATGGACACCCCCAGGTTTTGAGAACCTGTTGTTCTTGGGTGCACCAGCCGTTTGACCAATGCCCCAATTCCTCGATAATCCATTCCATCCCGAATTCGTATCACATTTTTACTCATCCCTTTATCTCCTCGGTCAAAATTATGAAAGTAAAGAACGGGCAATCACCAGCTTGAGAATTTCGTTGGAACCATCCGCCAGTTGTAACGCCCGTGCATCCCGCCATAAACGCTCAATCGGATACTGCCCCATGTATCCCCAGCCGCCAAAGATTTGCAGTGCTTCGGACGCCGCAGCCATGGCGATATCAGACGCATACATTTTTGCCTGAGCTGATTCCCGGGTAAATCGTTCCACTCCCGAGTCACGCTGGTAGGCAGCATGATAAACGAGCAACCTGGCTGCATCAATCTGACACGCCATATCCGCCAACTTCGCCTGAACAAGCTGTTGATCTGCAAGCGGCTGCCCAAATTGAACCCGCTGCTTGGCGCGCTCTGTTGCCAGCTCCAGTGCCTTTTGAGCCAGACCCACCGCCATTGCACCAACCGCAGGGCGTGTGCGGTCCAACGATTTCATAATCGCCTTGAAACCAGTGCCTTCTGCACCCAGCAAGCGATCTTCTGGAATTACACAATTTTCCAACAACACCTCGCCAACAGATAGCCCACGTAAACCTGTTGTTTCATATTTTGCCCCAAAGGAAAGTCCAGGAGTACCCTTGTCCACCAAGAAGGCACTGATTCCTTTTGTGCCTTTTGTGGGATCGGTTTTAATCATAATGACATAGCGATCCGCAGCTCCAGCACTGGCAATCATTACCTTCCTGCCATTCAGTACGTATTGCCCATCTTCACCTCGAACACCGGATGCCTCCAACGACCCCGCATCGGTCCCGGCTTGGAGCTCGGTCATTGCCATGGCACCAATCAACTCGCCGGACGCAAGATCGGGAAGGAATTTTTGCTTTTGTTCCTCCGAGCCATTAATCTCAATGACATATGCACAGAGAGAGTGGCTGGCTAGAATATTGGCAGTCGTTCCGCAGGCTTTTCCCACCTCTTCCATAACAATGAACCAGGATAATAAATCCCGATAGTCTCCTCCATATTCCCGGGGAATGGGTAAAGCCATGATCCCTTCACGGGCAAGGATCCGAATAATATCATACGGATATTCTCCTGTCCGATCAATTTCCGCTGCCTGCGGTTCAATAAACGTATCCACCAAAGAGCGGATATGCTTTTGTAAATCAAGATGCTGGGGGGATAATGCGTACATCTCTACTCACCTTTCAGAAATATTCCATTGGGGTCCAGATGCCGGATAATATCCAACTGAAATTGGGTCGGTTCCGGTGTTGTGGTTAAATCCTCCGCCCAAAGCAAGTCAAATCCAGTGGCATCCTGTACTTGTTCCCTGGATATTCCCGGATGGATGGACCGGACGCGCATGCGATGCGAAACCGGTTCAAAATCCATCACCGCCAGGTTGCTGATGAGGACAGCTGGACCACCGCCTTTTAAACCGGCTTCCTTTCGGGAATTTCCACCCTCAAGAAAACCTGGGCTGGTAATATATCCAACCTTTGAAGGAAAACGTCTCTTCTCGTGTTTCATCAGGATCACAACACGGTTTGCCATGCTGGCAATATCATTCGCTCCTCCACTTCCAGGAAGCCGAATTTTTGGATGCTCATACTGGCCAATTGCGGTAGCATTCAAGTTGCCAAATTGATCCACTTCTGCCCCGCCTAAAAATCCCACATCCACAACCCCCCGTTGTAAAAGCCCCAAAGTCTTATACAGGCTGCTGAATGTGGTTGTGCCAAACATGATCCTTGGATCAGCAACACTGACAGGTACTTCGACCGGGTTGGTAT
>JAGVUS010000145.1 GCA_019136175.1 Chloroflexota bacterium
GACCGGCGGCAGTTGATAAATTGCCAATGCCAGCAAAATCAAGCCAGCCAGGATCAGTAAAATCCGCCCGGTTTTTCGTTTGGGAGTGTTTTTCTGGTACATGGACGTAATTGTACCAAACTTCCCGGCGTCACTTCCCTTTGCTGAAGGAAAATTCAATTGCGTGGTTGGGACAGTTATCCACGCAGGTGCCGCACAGGATGCATTCGGTATGTTCCATCGCGCCCAGTTTCACCATCCCGTTCACATCCAGGCTCATCGGGCAGTTGTACGTGCAGGTCTTGCAGTCTGCACAGCGGTCCGGTGATGCTTTCAGCCGCAGCGAATGCCAGGCAGTAAGGTTGCGGATTTTCCTGCCCAGGATCATGAAGGGTGCCATCCAGCACAGGCTGTGACAGCCTGCCCGCCTGCCAACCAGCATGGCAAGCCCGGCAAACAGGGCAATCACCATGTAACCGGCAACCGAGATGCCATTCACTGTATCCAGCAGCAGGTCCACCCGCTGGTACCCGCCTGCACGGATGACCATGGCAACGATGATCCCAATCCACGGGATCCAGATTGCCCACTTGATCCAGTCCAGCTTTTTGAGATGGACCGGGCGGTCATTCACTGGCTGGCAGATTTCCCCCAGCGCTCCTGCCGGGCATGCCCAGCCGCACCACAACCTGCCCAACACCAGCGAGGAGAGGAACATCAATCCAAAAACCACCAGGCTGCCATTGACCACACCCTGCGATGCGCCATCAATGATGACATAGGGGGAGAAATAATTCATTGTAATGGGAAAAGCCAGGAAAGCCACAATTAACAGGGCGCGGCGGACGCGCTGGCGGGTGGAACGGATCTTGCTCATGGTGAAACTCTCCAGTTTTGGGGAATATGTGCATTATCGCGCCGGATGGTGCATTTGCACAGTTCCTGCATGGAGATTCAAAGAAATTGGTTTACCGGGTGCTTGACTTTCCATTCATCCTCGTTACAATGAAATTGGACTACATTGATTGACAAAGTTGACAGAGTCTGGTCATTGAGGGGGGAAAACGGTTTTTCCAAGGGAAAGGAGGTATATTCCATCTCACGCGTTTTGCTGGCTTACATCATTGGTTCATCACGGTTGATTGGGATTTCTTTTGACTTTCTGAGGAGGATTGGATGAATACTCAATGCAAGACAAAAATATATTGCATTCTTCTGCTGATCTCGCTTGTGATGGTGCTGGGCGGCGGGCTGCTGGCGTATCTTATCCAGACGGTGGGCGGCACCGTGGAAGTCCGCGATGTGCGCTGGATGGGTACCAATGGCACAATGATGAGCGGGCTGTTGTATATTCCCAAGGGCGTCACGGCGGAAAATCCGGCTCCCGGGATTGTCGCCATCCACGGCTACATTAACTCACGCGAAACCCAGTCCGGTTTTGCCATTGAATATGCCCGCCGCGGGTACGTGGTGCTGGCATCCGACCAGACCGGGCACGGCTATTCGGACCCGCCTGCTTTTGCCAACGGCTTTGGCGGACCGGATGCGCTGATCTTCCTGCGTTCCCTCGATATTGTGGACAAGGACAATATTGGCATCTCCGGTCACTCGATGGGTGGTTGGGCTTCGGTGGCGCAGGCAATGGTTCTGCCGGATGGCTACAAGGCAATGGTGCTGGCAGGGTCCTCCACCGGAACCTATGGGGTGGCGGATGGTACGGCGGAATTTCCCCGCAACCTGGGGCTGGTGTTCTCCCGCTATGATGAATTTTCCATGCTTATGTGGGGAAGCCCGGTTGCGGCGGATATTGTCAACACCGACAAGCTAAAAACGTTGTTTGGCACCACCGAAACCGTTCAGGTGGAAAAACTCTATGGCTCCATTGAAGCTGGAACTGCCCGCATGCTGTATATGCCCAACAACAACCACCCCGGGGACCATATCCTGACCAAGCCAATTGGCATGGCAGTGGATTGGTTCTCCCGGACACTGGAAAGGAAATTGGCACCCTGATCGCCCTCCTGGGCATGGTGCTGTTTCTCTTCCCCATGGGCGGATTGCTGCTGCAAACCCGCTACTTTGGTGTGCTGGCGGAGGAAATTCCGGAGCGGAAATCCGCCACCGGCATTGGCTGGTGGATCGCCACCATTTTAGGCATTGCCATCCCACCGCTGACCTACTTCAAAGCCATGCATGTCACGGATGCGCCCTTCAGTGCAAGTGCGCTGCTGCCACAGAATATCACCACCGGTGTGGTTACCTGGGCGCTGGTCAATACCGGCATCTTCCTGGTGCTGTTCACCATCTGGCATTTTGCCTTCAACAAGAAGGCTGGCGGGACCTGTGAATCCTACGGCGTAGCCTGGAAGGGCAAACCCGATTGGGCAAAGATTGGCAAATCCTTCCTGCTGGCGTTTGCCGTGGTGTTTGGTGCATACATCCTGCTGGCACTCTCAGACTTCCTGTTCAAAACCGACTTCCGCTTCTACGTGATGGCGGTCAAGCTGCTTTCACCACTGCAAGCCCGGATCGCCCTGGTCTATGCCATTCCGCTGCTTGCCTTCTTCCTGATGTCGGGTGTTCTGCTGAACGGGCAGCTCCGGCTGGCTCGGAAGGACGGCAGGGATGTGAGCCTGGGAACTGCCATGCTGGTGAATGTCGTGCAGATGATTCTTGGCTTCATCATTCTGCTCGTTGTCCAGTATATCCCCCTGTATGCGGGCGGCACCCTGGCAAATGCAGCCGAACCACTGTTCACCATTGTGGCATACCAGTACCTGCCGCTGTTGACAATTGCAGCCCTGGTCTCCACGTTCTTCTTCCGCAAGACAGGCAGGGTGTACGTGGGAGCATTCCTCAACGCCATGTTGATTGCCTGGATTATTGTGGCAGGAACAGCAATTCACTTCCCCTTCTAGCCTGTTCCGTGCCAACGGACTGTTCCACCATCCCCGGCGAACCATCTCCGGGGATGGTGCTCTCCGGGCAGGGTGTGGAATCGGGTATAATCCTGATGCTTGGATGGATAAAAACAAACACCGGGAAAAGAAGCAATCATGAATTTGTTTTACAAGGAAATCCTGGATCACCTGTACGATGGTGTCTATTTTGTGGATCGTGAACGGCGGATTACCTACTGGAATCACGGCGCTGAACGGATCACCGGTTACCTGGCGGAGCAGGTGATGGGGCGGCGCTGTGCCGACAATATCCTGGAACACGTGGATGCCGCCGGGAGGTTGCTTTGCACCGGCATGTGCCCGCTGGCTGCCAGCATGTTGGATGGTCAGCAGAAGGAAGCCCATGTGTTTTTGCGCCATGCCGATGGCTACCGTGTGCCGGTGCTGGTGCGGGTTTCCCCCATCCAGGATGAAAATGGCAGAATCATTGGTGCAGTGGAAATATTTAGCGATAATTCAGAATTGTTCCATACCCAAAAACGCCTGGAGGAAATGAGCCAGACCGTTTACCGCGATCCACTCACCGGGGCTGCCAACCGGCGCGGCATTGACCTGATCCTGGAGGCTGCCAGCAAGGATGTCTTGCTGCGGACGCCTTCCTACGGATTGATCCTGCTGGATATTGATTTCTTTAAACAGATCAACGACACCCATGGTCACCTGGCGGGGGATCGCATCCTGCAGCTGGTTGCCACCACGCTGCGCAAAAACATCCGCCCGGTGGATGAGGTGGGGCGCTGGGGCGGGGATGAACTCCTGGTGGTGTTGCGCCAGGTGGATGCCGCCGAGCTTGCCGTATCTGCCGAAACCCTGCGGTCATTGGTCGCTTCATCCCATATTTTGATTGAAGAAGAAATCCTGCAGGTGACGGTTTCGGCAGGGGCAACCCTCATCCGTCCTGATGAGGATCCGCAGGCAGCGCTCCAGCGGGCGGATGAACTGTTGTACCGCAGCAAGCAAAGCGGGCGCAACCGCGTTTCGGTGGGGCTGTAAGGGCAGGCTGAAGATTCACCGGGGGAAAATGGAAGCGTCATCCAGCCAGTGCAGTACAACTCACTGGAGCATATCACCCTCACCCGTCAATTCCCGAATCACCTTTCCAGGGATGAATACCTGCACCGGCTTGAATGACAAATACTGGTCAGAGGTTGATTGTTCAAACCGGATGCAAAAGAATTGACACTCTGCCAAGTCCGGGCTATACTACTTTTGAAAGCCTTCGGGGCAGGGTGAGGGATGTTCCATTCCAAATCCCGATCGGTGGTGAGAACCCACAAGCGCAAATGCGCACGACCCGGTGAAATTCCGGGGTCGACGGTACAGTCCGGATGAAAGAAGGCAGCCGCGCGGAGGTGTTTGCGGCGATGTTTGCCCCGGAGAACACTCTTTGGGGTTTTTTGTTGGTGGGTTGCGGGATGGATGAATATCAATCTTCGGAGGAGAGCCGCAGCACCTGGGTTGGGCTGGCGCACCGCTGGCGTAACCTGGGTGTGCTTGTTTCGCTGCTGACAGCCATCCTGATCTGGACATTATTGCGCCATACGTCCACCACCCTGCTTGAAGTTTTGCTTGGTCTGCTCGCTGGCAGCACCCTTGCCACCGTCCTGGGATACTGGCTGGCGCGTTCCCGCCTGCTGGAACAGATCGTGGCGCCATACCTGGTAGCCTCCCAGGCAATCCCAATTGTTGCAATTGCCCCTCTCATCATCATCTGGTTCAAGCCCGGCTTGTTCCCCAAGGTGCTCATCTGCGCCCTGACGGTTTTCTTCCCCATCCTGGTGAACACGGTGGTGGGATTGCGCGCTGTGCCCGAAAACCTGCGCGACCTGATGCGCTCCCTGCGCGCCAGCCGCGGGCAGATGCTGCGCCACCTGGAAATCCCGGCTGCCCTGCCGGTCTTTTTGGGCGGGCT
>JAGVUS010000070.1 GCA_019136175.1 Chloroflexota bacterium
ATTTACAGCCATTGTTGGTCAGGAACGCATGCGGCGTGCCCTGGTATTAAATGCCATCAACCCACGCATCGGCGGGGTGTTAATTCGCGGGGAGCGCGGGACAGCCAAGTCCACAGCTGCGCGCGCCCTGGCAGCCCTGCTTCCACAGGTAAAAGTGGTCAGCGATTGCCGGTTCAATTGCGATCCGGACTCGCCTGCCACCTGGTGCACAGAATGCCGCGAACGCGTGGATCGAGGGGAAGCCCTGCCGATTTCTGTTGAGACAACCTCGTTTGTCAACCTGCCCGTCTCGGCAACCGAGGACCGTGTGGTGGGTACACTGGATATTGAACGTGCCATTCAAAAAGGGGAACGGCATTTTGAAGCTGGTGTGCTGGCTGCCGCCAACCGTGGTCTGTTATATATTGATGAAGTCAACCTGCTGGACGATCACGTGGTCGATGTCCTGCTGGATTCTGCCGCCATGGGGATGAACATTGTGGAACGGGAGGGAATTTCCTTCTCGCATCCCGCCCGCTTCATCCTGGTTGGCACCATGAACCCCGAGGAAGGCGATCTTCGCCCGCAGTTGCTGGATCGTTTTGCGCTCAGCGTAGATATCTTTGGAATCCGGGATACCCGCGAACGCGTCTTGATCATGGAACGCAACTTGGAATTTGAACGCGACGCAGCCGGATTCCGCGAACAGTGGATCCCCAAGGAGCAGGAACTTTCCCAACGGATTGAAGCTGCCCGCCAGATCATCGATTCGGTCACCCACACCCGCCGGGACCTGCTGGCAATCGCCTCCCTGACAGCATCGCTGAATGTGGATGGTCACCGCGCCGACCTGGTGATTTTAAAAGCCGCCCGCGCCCAGGCAGCTTTTGAAGGACGCAAAGCCATCACCGACCGCGATATTGCCCTGGCAGCCGAACTGGCGCTGCCCCACCGCATCAAGCGGGGACCCTTCCAGCAGTCTGAAATGACGATGGAGGAACTACAGGATCGAATTGAGCAGCTCCAGGGTGCTTCACAATCCACCGGCAAGACCTCCGAAGAGGCTGGCGAAGAGGAAGACGAAGACTTCGGGCAAAAAAAAAAGTAGATGAGATTGTTGAATCGGATGCGGATGATCCCTCGGTAGACGAACCGGAGCAAAGTCCACAATCTGTATTCGATCAAACCACCGCCCACTGGTGGGACGGTGGCAAAAAAGTGCGCTCCGATCCATCCTTCACACCGCGCAAACTGGATACCCCTCTGGACAAAATCGTCCGGCATGTTGCCGGGCGGCGTTCCCGCACCCGCACCGAGCGCAAACGCGGCAGGTATGTGCAATCCCGTTGGGCAAACGGCAACCCATACGACCTGGCATTTGACGCCACGCTGCGCGCGGCTGCCCCATACCAGGGGCAGCGGACCGAGGAACGAAAACGAGTGGCATTTGCCATCCGTCCCAACGATTATATGCGCAAAATCCGCGTCCGCCGTTCCGCCAATCTAATCCTGTTCCTCGTGGATGCCTCCTGGTCGATGGCGGTTGCAGAACGGATGGCTGCCACCAAGGGTGCCATTCTCTCCCTGCTGACCGATGCCTACCAGCGACGGGACCGGGTGGGATTGATTGTCTTTCAAAAAGACCGGGCAACCGAAGTGCTACCGCCCACCAATTCCGTCATTCTGGCACAGCGGGCAATGACCAACATCCCAATTGGCGGAAAGACTCCCCTCTCGGCAGGGCTGCACCTGGCGTATGATGTTCTGCGCCAGGAAAAAATTCTGCATCCGGATGTGATGCCGCTGCTGATCGTCCTGACGGATGGCGCCGGGAATGTTGCCATCGGTCATCTTCCGCCACTGGAGGAAACCTACCGGATTGCCACGCAAATTGCCGAGGAAAAAATCCACAGTATTGTCATCAATATGGAGCATACGGCATTTGACCAGGGACTGGCACAGACGCTTGCGGATCACCTGAATGCCCCATGTTACACCATTACTGAACTACACGCCGAGAACCTCTACCAGACAGTGCGCCAGGAGATGGTGCAGCGATCTAACATCCATACCCCGGTGGAATTAAAGTAAGCAGTTAGAAATTACCCGAAAAATTGGGAGGATTGGTACTATTGACTTCCTCCCGGTTTCTTGATAGCATCGTTGCTTGGACAACTGAATATTGGAGAAACAGCGGCTGAACCTCGTCAAATGACGAGGCAACGAGGTGGAGGTTCCATTTCGCGAGAAATGTGCTAACCCGCAACAGCGGGGAACATCGGATGGATCAGCGGATGCCTCTGGAGCCCGATCACAGGCTCCCCTTCTCCCTTCCAGGCAAGTGTAATGGCGGAAACCCGGCTGGCGACAACCGGATGAACGCCGACACGGTGATCCGCAGCTTTTTACAGGCAGCGGTTTTTCATGTGGAAGGGGCAGCCTGATCTTATTCTGCAATCCAAGGCATGCCCGGCATGCCTTTTTGATTTTAATCACCCGGAGGTCAAAATGAACGATAAAGAAATTGTAGCCCGGATCAAGGAGGATGGCGTCAAGTTTGTCTCCTTCCAGTTCACCGATGTAACCGGTTCCGTTAAAAGCGTGGATATGCCGGTGGACAGGCTGGCAGGTGCCATCCAGGATGGCATCTGGTTTGATGGTTCT
>JAGVUS010000134.1 GCA_019136175.1 Chloroflexota bacterium
GAATCGGGTGCGGGCATGGGGTGCTCCCCTGGGTGGTATGGGTTAATTGTACATCCAAATTGGGGACAGGCACCGTTCCCCGGGCGCCCCGTCATAAGGCAGGGATTGGGTCGGCTGCGCCTTGCAATGACGCCCCTCCCTAACCCTCCCCAAATTCTGCGAATTTGGAGAGGGGATTGGGTCGGCAGTAGGGGCAGGGCTCGTCCCTGCCCAGGTGGTTGCCTGCAATGACAGATGAGGGTGGGGACAAGCCCCACCCCTACAAAAACAGGGATTGCTTCGCGGGTCACTACGTGACTGCTCGCAATGACATTCCACCGTTATTGGCGCGCAGGTGCCGGGCTTAACCCTGCCTGCCCCGGGCAAGCCGCGCAACCAGCGTCCCAACCCCGGCAAGCAGCACACCCATCGCAGCCGTCATCAGGATCTCCAGCAGGCTGATCAGCGCCAGGTAATGCATGCCCAGGTCCGGCAGGAACCACGTGACCAGCGGACCGTAGAGGGCGGAAAACGCCAGCGGGACCAGCAGGAGAATCAACACCGTCAACAGCGCCAGGTCGAGGGCAAATTCCGCCGCCCTGCCGGGAGGCTGAGAAAAGCGGCGCTGGAAGATATTCAACCCCAGCCAGGCAGCCAGCATTCCCGCACCGGTGGAGACGGCGCCAAACACAATCAAGCCGGTCACGCTGTCCACCGAGCTATAGGAATATACCCTGCCGGAAAGCAGGTGTCCCAGGTGGAACACCAGGATGGCAGCCGCTGCACCCATCAACAGCCTGGCGGCGGGAGACAGGCGGGTGCGCTGCCAGGCAAAAGCCAGCACCGCCCAAACAAGCACCGCCAGCGGAATCCGCCACAGGCGGTCTGCGTTCAAGCGGGCGGAACGCAGGGAATCCATCACCTGCCCGGCATCCTCCAGCATGCGGTATTCATCCAACCCCGGCGGGTTGCCCATGGTGTTGGCATAGGCGGATGCCAGGGCAATCTGCTGGCTGGAGCGAATTGCGGGCAGGTCAGCCAGCGTCCCGGCGGGCAGGTCCAGCATCTCAACCAGGGGGGCACCCTGGCTGGAAGCGGGCAGGCTGGTTCCCAGCAGGGCGGCAATTGTGGGAGCCACATCCACCATCCGGCAATCTTCGTACACGCCCGGCTTGACCCCGGCGCCATGCAGGATCAACGGTTCGGTCAGCACCACCATCTCACCACCGCCGTGCCCGCCGCGGTCCACGTGCCCGTGATCCGAGAGAACCAGCAGGGTATCCTGCGCCGGGTCCAGCCGGGCGGCAATCTCGCCCAGCAGGGCATCGGTGCGGCTGGCGGCGGCATCCCAGCCCGCCGAGTCGCCGCCACCCTCATGGTGCCCGGCATAATCCACCTGGTCGAGGTGGATCAGCACCAGGCTGGCATCACCCGCCAGCATGGGCAGGGCAGCCGCCATCACTTCCGCATCGGCAATCCGATCATCTCCGGCGGTATAAAAGGACACATCCGGCGGGGAACCGGCAAGCAGCTTTTCAAACCAGTTGTAGGCGGAAATGCCGGTTCGCATTCCGGTGCGCTGGACGGCGGCAAAGATGGTGTCCTGCGTCAGCGGGGGGATATCTTCATAATCAAGGTTGAAAGCAGGTCCGCTGTTGATTTCCTGCCAGGCGCCGGTGACCAGGGTGGAATAGCCGGGCGCTGAGTAGGATGGGGTGCGCGAGTGCATCGTTGCCGAAGCACCCTCCGCCCGCAGGCGGTTGAGCACCGGCATGATGATTGAATCAGCGGCGGTATCGGTACGCAGACCGTCAATCAACACCCAGACCACCCGCCGGGTGGCAGGCTCACCCAGGTCGGCACCGGCAGCAGGCGGGGTGTCGTCCAACGGGGAACGGTAGGCATAGGTGGAATCCATCAAACCGATTGCCCAAAAGTAGGCACCACCGGCAATCAGCAGGCAAAGCAGGAATTTCAAGGACAGGCGGAGGGGGAAGCGGTTCATCGGGTATCTCTTTGGGAAAAGTGGGGGTGGGATGGGAATGCCATCCAAACCAGTGTACAGGGCAAGCCGTGATTTGTAAAGGCGGAGGATGAATCCTATTGGAAGATGAACCGCGGAACAAGGCGGCATGATTCGGGGTTGGTTTGGGGAGGGGTTGTCATTACGCGGCGCAGCCGTGGCAACCCCTGTTTTTGTAGGGGCGAGGCTGAACCCTTCATACCGTGATTATGAGAGGTCTGCCTCGCCCCTACCGCACGGTACGCAGTGCGGTGCAAGTGTCACCCCCCCATGTCATTGCGAGGCGCAGCCGAAGCAATCTGGTGGTAACAAAAATGGGATTGCCACGCCCCCTGCGGGGGCTCGCAATGACAGGTGGGCAGGGACAAGCCCTGCCCCTACGCGCCAACCCAATCCCCTGTTTTTTGTAGGGGCGAAGCATCCGGAAACGTCGTAACCGGTGAACCAACACATCTCATGCCGGATGCTCACCTGCACTGCACCAAACGCAGTGCGGTGCAAGTGTCGCCCCTACCGCATGGTACGCGGCGCGGTGCCCTGCCGGCTATTTTGCAAATATAAAAAACAACGCGATCGCCGCCGGAATGATGAAGAATCCGATCACCATGAAAGGACCGAAGCAGCCACCCTGTTC
>JAGVUS010000395.1 GCA_019136175.1 Chloroflexota bacterium
TGGGACAAAATCCAATATTTAGTATATCATACGACTGGCATGAAGCTTGCTACAAGGTAAGCAGCCCCTCCGGGCGGGTTCATCCAGCCCGGTTCCATTCCAGGTTGTTTTGAGCGAGGTTTGCCATGCGGCGCTTTTTGATAATCTCCATTCTCTTTCTCCTGCTTGTACTGGCGGCGGTTATCCTGCTCCCAAAAGTCCTGCCGTTGATGAATTTCCTGCCCACGCCCGTGCCGCAGGTCACCCTGCAGCCCACCGCGGCGGTTGTTCCCACGGAGGAACCGCTGCCCACGCTGGCACCGGAACCAACCGCAACCCTCCAGCCCACCCCGGAACCAACCCCGCTGCCCACTGAAGAACCTGAACCGCCCGTGGTGCAGGAAGTGCTGCCCTTTGCCGTACAGGGCGAGGTGCAGTTTGCCAGCGGGGAGGCATTCCACCCCGAAGCCAGCTGTGCCTGGATGGGTGTGCACGGACGGGTGTTCGGCGCCAACGGCTTGCCCATCAACGGCATCCGGGTGCGGGTGATTGGCAATGTGAACGGCAATACGGTTGACCTCACCGGGCTGACCGGCGAAGCGGAACTGATGTACGGGCTGGGGGCGTATGAAATTACGCTCAGCAATGCTGCCGGTCCGGGAATCTTCTGGGTTTCGCTGGAGGATGATGCCGGTGTGGCGGTCAGTGAGCCGCGCATGTTCACCATGATGGGCAACTGTGACCAGAGCCTGGCAATTGCCAACTTCTACCAGCAGTCCCTGGCACTTGAGAAATATTTTCTGCCCATGATCGGGCGTTAATGGATTACCAGGTTTCTGTAACCTGCTCGCCCGGGCGGGGGTACAGCCGCGGGTGGCGGTCCTTTTCCTTCAGCTTGTGGTGATCGCTTTCCTCGTAGCGGATGTCGTGGTCAATCACCCGGCGTTCGGGCGAGGAGAACAGCACCACGTCCGATTCAATCATGCGGGCGGGGTAGATCACCAGCCCGGCGCCAATCCGGCAATTGTGCCCCACGCAGCCGCCCAACACGGGGCGGTTGGCGTTTTTCAGCCTGCCTTCGGCATCGCGGGCACGGATGGGTGCGGAGATAAGATTGAAGTCGGTAAAGGTGTTTCCGGCGCCGATGAACGAATTGCGCCCCACCACGCACATTTGGAGACACGCGTTTTGAGCAACCATCGCGTTGTCCATCAATGAGCTCATAAATAGTGCCGCGCGGAAGGGCAGGAAGGTGCCATCGCCCACCACCGAAAGCATTAACTGGCAGTCCTGCGAGATGTTCACGTTGTTGCCGATGATGCAGTTTTCAATCACCACCCCGGGACCAATCGTCACGTTATCGCCGATGGATGTCGGTCCGTGGATGACGGCGCGCGGGTCAATCGAGCAGTTCCTGCCAATCTCCACCAGCCGGGAGCATTCCAGCACCTGTTTGCCTTCATACATGGCGGTGCCCAGGATACCCAGCTTGAAGAAGGGATCGGTGTTCAGGCGGTTTTCAAAACGCGCCCCACGCCCAAACAAGCCAAAGACGGTATCGGCGATAAAAATATGCACCCAGGTGTCAATTGCAATCAGGCTGCGCAGCGGCACCTGGTACACCAGGTCGCCGGAGTCGGTTGCCATGTAGGTGGGGACGTGGTAATAGCCAATCTCGCGCGCCTGCAGGTCAATGACCAGCGGCTCGGCATTGGGCTGCGGACCCTGGGGGTAGTACCACAGGTCTGCCAGGTACAGGTTGCCTGCCTGGGTGTAGGATGACGAAAGCGGCAGGCAATGCTCGCGGAAAGCCGGGTCATCCAGGGAAAAGGCGGCGCGCACCGGTCCGCCGTGTTTGCGGGCTGCCGCCAGGAAGGCTTCCAGGTAGGGGGCGTCAAAAAAGAGGTTGTCCCGGTAGACCAGGCAGGGCTCGCTGGTTTGGGGCAGGCGGGCATTGGCAGGCAGTTCCATTTCGCGGTCGGTATGGGGCGCCAGCAGATCGCGCTGGTGCAGCCAGAGCGGCTTGTTTTGAATCCGCAGGTCCCGCGCCCGTTCGTTGAAGGGTGCCAGGTAGCGTGGGCTTTCGAGGATGATTTTCAGCATGATGCACCTAATCCAGCGGTTTTTGCTGGAGCCGGAACTCGCAGGCTGGTGCCCCGCAGGCGCAGCATGCCACCTCGCGGACGGGGAAGAACCTGCCGCCGCCTGCCCAGGCAAGGTACTCCTGCAGCAGCCCCACCCAAAAATGGCAGACCGGCGTGGCGGCTCCCTGCCGGTGCTGGCAGGTCGGGCAGTCCTCCATGCGCCAGTTCCAGCAATTGTCGTACGTCTCCACCGTGACGGTGGCGGCGCATTCCCTGCCAATCAACCCGGCAAGGATGTGCAGACCGGCGGAAAGCCGATCCCTGGGCGGGCGCAGGCGGAATTCCAGCGAATCCAGCCCGCTTTCTGCGCTGTACTTGCGCAGAAAATGATGAAAGCTGGCGCGCCCGGCGCGCAGTGAAATGCCGCTGGCAGCAACACCCCCCAGCTGTTCTTCCAGAGCCTGGTGGAAGGTGCTCCACCCGTTGCCTGCATCCGGGGTGGTTGCCCGGGGATGGATGGCAGCCAGGTGGACCGTGCCGAGGATTTCCTCCAACCCGGCATGGATGACGC
>JAGVUS010000377.1 GCA_019136175.1 Chloroflexota bacterium
CGCAAGCTCCAACCCGGCATAACCGGCAGCACCGGCTGGTTCAGCAAAAATTCCCCGGGCTCCCAGTTCTTTCATCGCCAACAATATATCCTGGTCTGTCACAGTCAGGTAATCCCCGCCGGTTTCCCTGGCTGCCCGAAGGGCGCGGATTCCATCCCTAGGAAGATTCACCGAGATGCTGTCTGCCAGGGTCACAGCATGAACCGGTTCAATCCTCTCCACACCGGCAGTATATGCATTGGCAACAGCAGCCGATCCAACTGCCTGGACTCCAATCAGTCTTGGCATTTGTTCCAACCATCCCAGGTCATGCAATTCCTTGAAGCCTTTATGCAACCCGGAAATAATGTTACCATCTCCCACAGAAACAAATACAGTCAAAGGAAGCGATCCTCGTGGTTGTTGTTGGATGATCTGTTCCCAAATCTCAAAAGCAGCCGTCTTTTTTCCTTCAATAGTGAAGGGATTGTACCCTGTATTTCGGCAATACCACCCGTAGGTTTGGGCAGCTTCCACCGCCAGATCAAATGCCTGGTCATAATTCCCATCCACAAGGAATACTTGCGCTCCATAGATCAAAAGTTGAGCAATTTTTGCGGGTGGGGCAGTTCTTGGTGCAAAAATGATGGATCGTTGCCCGATTGCCGCCGCCATGCCCGCCAGCGCTGCACCAGCGTTCCCGGTGGATGCAGTTGTTACCACATCAAATCCCGTTTGTTGGGCATTGATAACCACAACTGCGCTGGCACGATCCTTGAACGATGCCGTTGGATTGCGCCCCTCATCCTTGATCCAAAGAGACTTAATCCCCAATTTTTCAGCAAGACCCGGCATCCAATAGATCGGTGTCCAGCCAGCAGTATGAAGTGGTGTTTGCCCACTTGCAGGGGCATCCACCGGCAACAGGGGCAGGTATCTCCAGAGGGACGGGTCTGACCGGGAGGTGATATCTTCTTTCTCAAACTTCTGCCGGATCGCTGATAAATCCAGCACCACATCCAGGTTCCCCCCATCAACCGGGCAGGTGTACATCAATTGACCGGTGGAATATTCTGCATGACAGATGGAACAGCGATACCCCAAAAAAAAGGATCTCATTCAGCCCGGCTCATTCATTTTCAAATGGAACACCCAGGGAAGCTGGCGGCGATGTGCGCATTGCCCGCAGCAGGCGGGCAACAACCCGGCGCATCTTTTCCGGCATGCTCGCCAGGACACGCTCCACCCACTCGGCATTACCGATATTGACCAGCAATAGGGTTAAGATCATCAAAGGAAAAGGTGCCACCTGCAAGACCTGGGAAGGAACTCCCGGCAGGCTTGGCTGAAGCACCAACCCCAGCCATTGGAGAAATGCGAACAGGTAAGCTCCCAGGGCAACCCGGGCAGGATTCCATGCACCAAAAATTGTAATTGCCAGCGCGATCCAGCCAAATCCATCCAGTCCGGAGATGGTACCTTTCCAGCCCGCCTTGACACTCAGCGAGTACATGGGACCTGCCATCCCAACCAGCATCCCCCCTACAATCGTATAAATATAGCGAAGCCGATTCACATTTGCACCACGAACAAACGCTGCTGCCGGACGCTCGCCAATCCCCTGCAGCATCAACCCCGGACGCGTTTTAAAGATGTAAATGTAAGCGATAATCACCAGCAGGTAGCTCAAATAGGTCATGATGTCCTGCCGGAAGAAAATCGGTCCCAGTATCGGAATTTCCTTCAACAAGGGAATCGGCAGGTATCCCACAGTTGGTCCGGATCGCCCCATAATGGGATTGCCAAGGAAGTACGCCAGGTCACGACAAAGCAGCGCAAGGATGAACCCCACCGCTACCTGGGATTGTTTCAAAGAAATGCTGAAAAAGGCAACGATAAATGCAACGAGACCACCAATCAACGCGCCGGTAATAAACCCAAGCAAAACGCTGTTCGTGGAAACCGCCACCGCAAAACCCGCCATTGCCGATAATAAAATCGTCCCATTTGCCGAAAGGTTAATCACCCCCGCCCTCTCCGAAATGGTTTCGCCAATGGCAGCAAACAGAATCGGTGCAGCTGCCGCGAGGATGGTTGCCAGTCCAATGATTAAGGTATTATCCACAGTGGATCTCCTATTTCTTCGTTGTCAGGCGGCGGCGTACGCCATCCATCATCACAACAAATAACACCAGGGCACCTTGCAGCACACCCGCCAGTGCAGAATCCAGTTTCATCACAATCGGAAGCTGAATGCTGCCAATATTCAAAGCAGCAAAGAAAAGCGACACTGGTGCAGCCCAAATAGCCCGGTAATTCACCAGCATGGCAACCAGCAACCCCAGGAAGCCATACCCGGACGAGATGGAGGGTATCAGGCGATGGTAAGTCGCAGTAACCTGAATTGCCCCGGCAATCCCTGCCAGAGCACCGCAAATCAGAAAAGCAGCAATGCTATACCATCCCGTCGAAACACCCAACAGGTGCGCAGCCCGGATATTTTTACCAACCGCCTTCAAACGCAAACCAAAGTAGGTTCCCTGCAACAACAAATAAATGGCAATAATGGCAACAACTGCCAGACTCAATGCCCACAGGCTGAGGCGCAACCCGGAGACAGATGGCAGCCACAAGTGTTCAGCAAACGGTTCCGTGCCGCTCATGGAACCAACACCCGGGCGTTTCCATGGTCCAAATATCAACCAGACAATCGTGGCTGTGGCAACAAAATTTAATCCCAGCCCGCCAAAAATTTCGTTTACACCGCCATAGATTTTAAGTAACCCCACCAAGGCAGCCCACAACGCGCCTCCCAGCGCGCCTGCCAGGAACCCGGCAAGCAGGATCAATACAGGTGCAGTTTCTGTGTTTTGCAGGATCCGGAGAATGCCAGTTGTGAAAATGGCACCCATCATGATCTGTCCTTCAATGCCAATATTCCACAACCCGGCGGTAAATGTGACCAGCAAGGCAGCCGTGACGATTAACAAGGGAATCCAAGCGACAATGACATCTGCAAATTTTGTGAAGGAACTAAATGCACCGGACAGGATATTAAAATAAGCATCCCAAGGGTTGGCACCCGCAATCACCAGCACCAGGGTGGTGAATAACAATGCCAGGATGACTGCCCCAACCTGGAACAAGATGCCCGTAAGGTTGCCGCCTTTATTCATGAGTGCTCCTGCGATTCTCCATGCCTTTGCCACCAATCAATTGCCCCAACTGATCAACGGATGTGGTGGAAGCATCCAGAGGTTCTGTTACTTTGCCATTAAAAAATACCAGGATCCGGTCACTGTAGGTCAATATTTCATCCAGATCCGCCGATATAAACAGGATGCTCGCTCCCTGACGGCAGCGCTCCTTCAGCTTGGACCAGATCCAGACAGTGGATTCAATATCCAGTCCGCGTGTGGGATGCTCCAACAACAAGATATTGAGCGGGGAGCGCTGCAATGCCAGCAGCAAACGCTGCTGATTGCCGCCGGAAAGTGATTCCACTCGGTTAATCGGCGTGCCTCGTATGACAAAGTCCTCAATCCGGGATGTGGTCAGGGATTCCGCCTTTTGTTTATTGATGAAAAAACCCGTCTCTTGTTCAGCCAGGATAAAGTGTTCAGTGAGTGTCAGCCCGGCAATTAAACCCTCCTCCAACCGGGCAGCCGGAACATAGGAAATGCCAGCTTCATGAAATGCATGGTAGGGTTTTCCTGCCAGGTTATTGCCATTAAGCGCAATCCTGCCAGCCACCGGGCGCATCAAACCGCCTAAAGTCCTGAGAAATTGCCGCTGCCCGGAGCCCTCCATTCCAGCCAGTCCAATCACTTCACCACAATGGACATTGATATTGATATCCCGGATTTTCAGACGACTGTCCTCCACCGATAAATGCTCAACTGCAAATGAGCAATCACCAGTTGCAGTTTGGGCACGCTCTGCAGCAGTAATCCCCTTTCCAAACATCATTTGTACAAGATCATCCGTCACATAGGGCGGGGCAACCTCCCCCACCAGCCTGCCACGGCGCAGGACAGCCACCCGGCTGCACAAGCCTTCCACATCCTCCAATTTGTGTGAAACAAACAGGATGGTCATTCCCTCAGATGCCAGCTTGCGGAGCGTTTCAAATAATTTGACTTTCTGCGGCGCGCTGATCCCGGTTGTGGGTTCATCCAGAATCAGTACCCGCGCTCCCAGCCATAGCAACCGCAGAATTTCCAATTGCTGGCGTTCCCCCACGGTGAGTGAATCCACGTATGAATCCGGGTCCAGGTTAAAGTCAAACCTGGCTCCCAATTCACGAAATTCTCTGTACACTGTCCGACGGTCCGGGAATAGCCCACCCTTGTGACCAATCAGAAAATTATCCACCACCTTCATGGGTGGAAAGTCAAGGGGATCCTGGTGCAGCATCCCCACTCCCCATAGAATGGCATCCGCCGGGGAATCAATTTTTACCGGCGAACCCTCAATCCGGATTTCTCCAGAATCTGCCTGGATATATCCAGACAGCACCTTCATCAGGGTGCTCTTGCCAGCCCCATTTTCACCCAGGATGCCCTGGATGGTACCCGATGGAATTGTCAGGGTAATATCATCATTGGCATGAACCTGACCAAATCGCTTATGTATGTGAAGTAGTTCAACGCTCATCCGGGCTGTTCAACCTCTCCAAACCAACCCGTTCCATCTGAATATCAATAAGAACCGGTTGTGTCCAGGGGCACTGCCCCATTCCAGTAGCAGATTATTTCTGGAATGGGGCAGTGTTGAATACGATTAATTACTGGGAACGGACTGACCTTCCATGCCTTCCAGCAGCTGCGGCAGATACCACACCTGGTGATCGGTTCCAACTTCACCAGCCTTCAAGAATTCCGATCCATCCTGAAGATTTAGTGGACCTGTCCACAAGTTCAGACCACCCGCCAGCGCTTTGATAAATTTATCCAGGTTGGCAGAGGCTTCAGCCGAAAGCGCTTTTCCTTTTGCAAAGCCAATCATGCTGGTATCCCGGTTGTTAATATCCGCCCAATCCGGACCAATAAATTCCCAGGTTGG
Source organism: Chloroflexota bacterium (assembly GCA_019136175.1). Lineage (GTDB taxonomy): Bacteria > Chloroflexota > Anaerolineae > Anaerolineales > Anaerolineaceae > CALMHE01. Next base: position 5,044 of record JAGVUS010000377.1, read on the forward strand.
TTGGAATTTACCTTCCTTGATCGCAGTCAAGGCGTTGAGATAGGCAGGACCCCAGTTGAAATAGGGTACACCCAGGCAAACTGCTTCAGCTTCTGTACAGGCACCTTCAAAGTCATAGGGAATAGCCCAAACCTGTTTTCCTTCAGCAGCCTTCTTGTTTGCCTGCACCAGACCTTCAGTGGTGTCAATTCCGGAAATAACCACGTCATATCCATTATCCAGGAAATCATTCGCCACCTGGGTGGGGTCGGATGTAATGCCGGGCAGGTTAAACCAGAAACCAATCCAGGTCACCTTGAATTCCAATTCCGCTGCGTCCTTGCCGCGGTATTCCGTCCAGCAGTATTTTGCGCCCAGGTAAGCAGATGAAGCCAGGCGGCGGGTTTCATCATTGATTAGCGGACCAAGATAGCCAATCTTTCCGGTCTGGGATGTCAATGCTGCTGCGCAGCCAGCCATCATTTTGCCATATTCCATCCGACCAAAAATATTTTGAAGATTGGAAAGCCCGGCATAGGCTTCGCCTTCCTTCCAGGCGGAATCACCGGAGGAATGGATTACCGGAACTTCCGGGTGAGCCTTGGCAAATTCCACTGCGCCATCTTTCATGTCATCCGAGTTGAAGATGATGACCTTGGCGCCTTTTGCCAACAACTCTTCTGCCAGCTGGGGAATGGTGGTTCCAGGACGCGAAGACACATTCGCGTTATCCAGGTACACCATCTTTGCCCCTTCCAGTTTTTCCTCCACGTACAGCCCGCCTTCATAATGCGCCTGGCTGTATCCCTTATCATTATATGGACCCACCATTAACATACCAAAGACAAAGTCTTCAGCCAGTTTTTCGGTTGGGGCTGCAGTTTGGACAGGCGCGGTTGTGGTGCACGCTGCAACTGCCATACTCAAAACAACCAGAATGCTGACCAGCAGCCATAATTTCCGTGCTTTCATATTCTCCTCCAGGAATTGCGTGAATCGGTTTGAATAATTTTTGGGAACAACGGAGAGAAACCAAACAAATTGCCTGTACAAGCCACCTCCTCTCCAGGGAATGGGGGGCTGGATCAGCCCCCCATCTATTTTACACTAAATTTCACACGGATCAGGGGAGAATCAAAGTGCCTGTTTCGCCCCGCAACGCCCGACCAATATTCTCAGGATTGGTAATGATCGCCTGCCTGCCGCCTTTTTCCAGGAACTGGACGATTGCATTAATCTTCGGAAGCATGGATCCTTTGGCAAAATGCCCTTCAGCTGTGTATTGCCGGGCTTCGGCAAGCGTCATCCTGTCCACCAACCTTGCCTGTGGGGTATTGAAATTCAGTGCAACCTGCTCCACTGCAGTACTGATGACGAACAGGTCAGCCCCAATCATTGTTGCCAGCAGCGAGGAACCAAAATCCTTATCAATAACCGCTTCCACGCCGGTTATATCTCCGGTCTCCGTTTCAATCACAGGGATACCACCCCCGCCGACCCCAACGACCACAAATCCAGCATTGATGAGGGAATGAATGGCATCCGCTTCCACAATCCTGCGGGGAATGGGTGAAGCAACAACGCGCCGCCAGCCGCGGCCGGCATCTTCAACAACCACCCAACCCTCGCGGGCAGCTCGTTCTTTTGCTGTAGCCTCATCCATAAATGACCCAATTGGCTTGGTCGGGTGCTGGAAAGCAGGATCATTGCGATCCACAATCGTCTGCGTTACAACAGCAACCGCTTTTTTATCCATGCCGCGTTTTCTGAACTCGTTGTGCAAAGCCATGGTGAACATGTAACCAATCGATCCCTGTGTATCCGCCCCGCAATAATCCAGCGGAACTTCATGAAGTTCGTGACGGGAAAGCTCCGATCTTCGGTGAATAAAACCAACCTGCGGACCATTGCCGTGAGTGATGACCACTTCCCATCCTTGCTCAATCATATCCACAATATGTCCGATGGATTCCACGGCAGCATCGTATTGATCTGGAATGGTTTTCTGCTTTTCATTTTTAATCAGGGAATTCCCACCCACGGCAACAACTGCAACACCCTTTTTTTCCATTAAAGCACTTCTCCTCAAGTTGAATCAGGTTGGATTACATGGTTAATGCCATGACGGCTTTTTGCACATGCAGGCGGTTTTCCGCCTCATCATACACAACGGATTGGGGACCATCCATCACTTCACTGGTAACTTCAATATCACGGTCTGCTGGAAGAGGATGCATGTAAATCGCATCCGGTTTTGCCAGGCTCATCCGGCGGGCATCGGTGATCCAATCCTTGTAGCTGTCCTGCAGGTGTTTTCCTTCAGTTGCGTCCGTGGTTGTCAACAAGGGACCCCAGGACTTGGCATAAATGACATCTGCATCACGGAAGGCTTCGTCCATGTCATGAGTAATCTCAAAGCCCGTACCAAACTTGCGCGCCTGCGCCTGGGCTTCTGCTTCAATATCCGGCATCAGCTTGAATTCCTTGGGGTACGCCAGCACAACATCCATGCCAAAACGCGGCATCTGGAGAATTAACGATTGGGGCACGGAAATGGGTTTGAGGTAGGATGCCGCATATGCCCAGGAGACAACAATCCGGCGTTTGCGCAAGTCCCTGCCCTTTTTCTCCATAATTGTCATCAAATCCGCCAGGCATTGGAAGGGATGATAGATGTCACACTGCATGTTCAGCACCGGAATGCGGGAGTATTGGGCAACCTCATTAATGTATTGGTTGCCAATTCCCCAATCGCAGTGGCGGATCGCCAACCCATCAAAATAGCGACCGTAAATCTCGCCAATTTCCTTCGCAGTATCGCCATGCTTGATCTGGGTTGTGCTGCTCTCAATGAATGCTCCATGCCCCCCCAACTGGGCAATCCCAGCTTCAAAGGATCCGCGAGTGCGTGTGCTGGAGAAAAAGAATAACATTGCCAGCACTTTATCCCGCAAGTAGGGATGGGATTCTCCCAGGGCGCGTTTTCGCTTCAGGTCAAACGCCACATCCAGAACAGTTTCCACTTCTTCCCGGGAAAAATCCAGGTCGCCAATCAAATCTCTGCCTTTCAAATATGTTTGCATGTCTCCTCCTCTTGAATGTCTTTATGAATGATCATATCTTGTTTTTGAGAGAATAAGGCAGCAGGGCGTAGAATTCAGTTGCCCTGACCATATCATCGATGGGAACACAGTCCAGTACAGTGTGTGCAGTTTCTTCATCACCAGGTCCAAAACCGATGCTGGGAATGCCTGCCTTGCCTGCCCAGTAAATCCCATTGGTGCTGAAATTCCACTTTCCCGCGGGTGCAGGTGTAAGTCCCATTCCCTGGCGGACTTCCAGTCCTGCCTGCACCAGGGGATGTTCTTCAGCCAGCGCCCATGCCGGAAAATACTTATCCACGGGGAATACAAAACCCGTATAGGATGGTTCATCGTAAAACAGCGCTTCCACCTTCACCCGATCGCGCAATTCAGCAGGAATCAGTGCTTCCACCTGCGCAATGGCAGCTTCCCGGGTTTCCCTGAAGGTCATCCGGCGGTCTATATAAATCACAGCCTCATCCGGAACCGCGTTGATCGATGGGGTTTGCACCCGCATATCGCTGACGGTAATTTTTCCGTGTCCAAGGAAGGGGTCATCCCCCAGGGAGGGTTCCAGGTCGCGGATTCCTGCAATAACAGGCAGGAGCGAGTAGATGGCATTATCCCCAAGGTGATTACTGGCTGCATGAGCGCTGCGTCCTTTGGCGGTCACTTTCATTTCAATCCGCCCTTTATGCCCCCTGTACACGTTCATCTTTGTTGGCTCACCAATCACCACATAATCCGGACGAACCTTCGGGTCCACTTCCACAAAGGAATTGGGGGCAATTCCATCACACCATTCTTCCATATTGCCAAAATAGTATACCGTCCACCCTTCCAGCAAACCAAGGTCCCGGGCAATTGCCAGGCCATAAACCATCCCTGGGGTGCTGCCCTTCTCGTCGCAAGCGCCCCTGCCATACAGGATGCCATTCTCAATTTTTCCCTGGAACGGATCAAACGACCATTCCGCCGGATCGCCAATGCCAACCGTGTCAATGTGAGAGTCAAATACCATCACCCGAGGTCCACTGCCAATTCGCCCCAGGATATTACCCATCACATCAAACCGAACCTCATCGAATCCAAGTTTGCGCATTTCGGCGCCAATCCGTTCCCCCACCGGTCCAATCCTGGAATCCATGCTGGGGATGGCAACGATTTCACGCATAAATTGGATAATATCATCGCGGGATTTTTCCACACGGTCACGCACCTGCATTTGAATGGAATTTGAAACCATCATATCTCACCTATCCTTTTCCCAAACCACCAACCCGGCGAACCACCTGGAATCGGAAGTGTCCCGGAATAAAATAACTGTGCGAGTAATCCACAATTCTGCCATCCACATCATACAAACGGGACTGGAGCAGGAGTAATGCATCCCCCCGCTGAATTTCCAGGGAACGGGCAATTTCTGATGGAGCAGTAATGGTACGAATCTCTGCCACCGATGTTTCCAGTTCCGGAGAGCCGCGCCGCAAGAGATGATCCAATACGGAACCCGTAAAACCCTGGCGCAAATCTTCCGGTTCCAAAAATTCCACCGGCAGCGTATCCACCAGGTAGGCAACCGGTCTGCCCCCGGCGTATATCGTTCGGGAAATCTGCACAATCGGTGCCCCAACCGATACCTGTAACTGTTCCGCACGGGTTAAATCTGCATCCATCTTCTGGATGGAAAGCGTACCCATGGATACATCCAATCCTATTCGCTTTGCCTGGGTTTCAATACTTTCCAGGACTTCCAGCCCGGTTTCGATTACGGCTTTGGGACCCACCACAAATGTCCCCACACCCTGTCTTCTACGGATCAGACCCTGTGCCTCAAATGACCGCATCGCCTCTCGCAGGGTGGCACGGGAGACACCAAGCTGCCTTGCCAGTTCCGGTTCAGAAACCAGTCGCTCCCCCGGCGGTGTGGCATGAATAATGACTTCCAGCTGTGCCTGGAGACGGGCAAACAAACGATTTTCTGAGTGACTGGTATGAGATTTATCCAATTCCACAAAAACCTCCCAAGCAGGATTATTCCAGTACTGGAATATGTGAAAAAGTTGATACATCCACCAAGCCCTGGTTCGATATCCGCAATTCCGGGATAACCACCAGCGCCAGGAGGCTGAGTTGCATGTTTGGATTGTTCAGGTTGCACCCACACTCACGAAAACCCTGCAGGACGGTTTCCACCTGCCGGGCAACCTGTGCGGCTGGCAGGTTGGACATCAAGCCGCCAACTGGTAAATCCACTTTGCCAATGATTTTTCCATCCCGGACAACCACCTGTCCCCCACCACTTTGGGCGAGGATGTTGGCTGCCACTGCCATGTTGTCCTCATCAGTTCCTACAACCAGCAGGTGATGGCTGTCATGAGCCACCGTGGAAGCCACCGCACAGGATTGAGTAAAGCCGAATCCATGCACAAGGGCAACCTGCACGTCCCCTGTTCCATGGTGGCGGTCGATTAATGCAAGCTTGGCAATGTCATTTTCCAGATCAGCACAAACTTCACCATTCACAACCGGAAGCTGGATTTTCAGGTGGCGGGTTGGAGCCTGGTTTTCAATAATGCCAATCACGTGGGCATCTGCAACCGGGTTTCGGTTGGAGAAAAGGCGAAAATCTGCGGCTCCAAGTGGACGTGGTAATTGAACGGAGTGAGTAGCCCAATCGGGTCGGGAAGGGCTGGGAAAGGAGAGGGTCAATTGACCCTTTTCCACTGCAACCAGACCTTTGGCAATCACCGTGTCAACAGTAAACAACTCCAAATCATTGACCAGCAGAATATCTGCGTATCGACCGGGCGCAATCATGCCAATCTCCCGGCTGACCCCAAAATGTTCAGCCGTATTGATGGTTGCCATCTGGATGGCAAGGATAGGGCTGATCCCTTGTGAAATGGCAAAGCGCACCACTCTGTCCATGTGCCCCTCCGCCACCAACGTAGCAGAATGGGAATCATCCGTACAGAGCAGGAACATGCGCGGATCGAGCCCATTTTCAGTGATTGCCCGAACCTGCTCGGCAACATCATGCCAGGCAGAGCCATATCGCATCATCACTTTCATACCCTGGCGGGCGCGGGCAATTGCATCCTCCTTGCGGGTCCCCTCGTGATCATCCATGATCCCACCGGCAGCATACCCATGGAAGGGCATTCCAAGATCCTGCATGGGGAAATGACCACCAATCACTTTGCCGGAGAGGCGGGTTGCAGTCAGTTCGGCATGAATGGCATCATCCCCCGCAATGACCGCAGGAAAGCTCATCATCTCCCCCAATCCAATGACACCTTCCCACGCCAGGGCTTCAGCCACTTCCGCCGGACCGATGACAGCCCCGGAAGTTTCCAAGCCGGGTGCGGAGGGCACACACGAGGGTACCTGGACAAACACATGAATGGGTTGAAGCAAAGCCTCATCCGCCATCATGCGAACGCCCTTTAAACCAAAGACATTGGCGATTTCGTGGGGATCCACAAACATTCCGGTGGTTCCGTGCGGTAAAACTGCCCGCACAAATTCCGTCACCGTCAACATCCCTGATTCGACATGCATGTGGGCATCCAGCAATCCTGGTACAAGGAATCGCCCCGCGGCTTCAATCACCCAGGTATTCTCACCAATGGTGTGGCTGGCATCTGATCCAACAAAAGCAATCCTCCCCCCAAGAATGGCAATATCCGTATGGGGAATGATTTCCCCTGTCTGAACACAGACCCACTGCCCATTCCGAATGACCAGTTCAGCCGGAATTCGCCCCATGGCACAATCCACCAGTGGTCGGGTATCGGTCAATCGGAAGACATCAGCCATGGTTGCTCCTGTATTGTTTGGAATGATTATTCACTCACAAGGCGCCGGGCAGCCCGGTTGTGCCGTTCCACCAGTCGGGGAACATCCAAAGTCTCAAGGTGACCATTCCGGACAATCACCCGTCCATGCACAACATTCCAGTCCACCCCGCGGGGGGCACAGAACACAACTGCGGATACGGGATCATGCAAGGCTCCGGCATAATCCAGCCGGTTCAGGTTGATCGCCACAAAGTCAGCACATTTCCCGGTTTCCAGGGAACCCAGGTCTTTGCGCCCCAAAACCGCCGCTCCACCGCGGGTTGCCAGTTCCAGCGCTTGTCGCCCAGTCATTAAAGCCGGTGCATTTTCAGAGGAAAGTGAAGCACCCTCCACACCCGCCCGAAGTCTGTCCATCAGCATCGCCATCCTTGCTTCCGCCAGCAGGTGAGACCCATCATTGCTGGCAGATCCATCCACGCCAATCCCCACCTTCACACCTGCAGCCATCAACTCCCGGATGGGGGCAATCCCGGAAGCCAGCCGCATGTTTGACGAAGGACAATGTGCCACACCACAACCCGTCTTCGCGTACAGATTGATTTCATCCCGAGAGACATAAACCGAATGGGCAAACCAGACATCCTCACCCACCCAATCCACGGATTGCATATACCCAACCGGGCGATACCCAAATTTTTCCTGGCAGAAGATTTCCTCATCCTGTGTTTCCGCCAAATGCGTGTGCAAGTGAACTCCATACTGCCTTGCAAGAATCGCACTCTGCCGCATTAATTCTCCCGTCACACTGAAGGGTGAACAGGGTGCCAGGACTATCTGAACAAATGCACCCGGGCTGGGATCGTGATATCGTTCAATCAATCGAACACTGTCTGCCAGGATGCGGTCTTCAGATTCCACAACACTGTCTGGCGGAAGACCGCCCTGGGATTGCCCCAGGCTCATCGATCCACGGGATGCATGAATCCGCAGCCCCACTTCACGGGCAGCATCAATTTCATCATCCAGCCGGGAGCCATTGGGATACAGGTATAGGTGATCTGAAGCTGTTGTACAGCCGGAGAGAGCCAGTTCTGCCAATGCAGTTTGGGTGGATATGAAAATTTCATCCGGTGTGATGCGAGCCCAAATGGGATATAACGTCGTCAGCCAGTTGAACAGGTTGGCATTCTGGGCAGCGGGAACGGCACGGGTCAACGTTTGGTAAAAGTGATGGTGCGTGTTGATCAACCCAGGCAGCACAATATGATCGCGCAGGTCTATCACTTCATCCGCATGGTATGGCAGATCGGCGGTTTCTCCAACCTGCTGAATGAACCCATCGCGGATGAAAAGACCACCATCCCGAATCTCCCGGCGTTGGTCGTCCATTGTGACCAGGAGGGATGCATTTTTAACTAACAGTGTGGACATGGGAGCACCTCTTG
>JAGVUS010000405.1 GCA_019136175.1 Chloroflexota bacterium
GATTGCTGTCGCCCGGGAAAATTGGCTGCTCCTCAACATCACCGCAGAGAATATCAAGAGCGATGCGGCGTTAAGGACATAATAGACATTAAACGCTGTTCCCCGGTAAATGGCGAACAACGCCTGGGCTGCGCCCATCAGGGAAGTGCGCTGCGCTTCGGTGGATGCACTGGCATACTGCCTGCTGATTGCCATCATCTCAAATGCCGTATTGGAAGCATAATAGGCAATTATTCCTGCCAACCCCAACACCAGGGCAAGCAAAGCGGTGGATTCACCGGAACGCCTCAAAGAAAAATACAGGGCAAGATAAATCAGGATTAACAAGGTGTTGTTAAGGATGTATAACAGGTCCAGGCTGAACAGCCCAAGAAGCCGGTTTTGCTGAAAGAGTGTAAAAAAGCCTTCGACAGAATTCGGCGGGGGAAACAGGATAAAAATAACAATCTGTGCAACCATGATTGCCAACATGGCAATGGCAGCCACACCGCCAGCCTTGAATATCCCCAGCCAATGGGATTCTTTGTTTGCTGCAGTATTCATCTTTGAGGTTTTCCTTTTGAGTATAAAATATGGTGCCCAAGTAATAACTTGCCGATTATATCCCACCCGCTACAAAAATGAACCAATCCTTTTGTGAAAATCCAGCTTTCCGGATTGTTCAACGCCCAATTTCCCCAATCATTTCAAATAAAAGGGACCGCCGGAAGCAGGTCTGGTTCATGATATAATAAAGATCTCTAAATTGGGATCGCAATTTCCAAAAGCCAATCCATTTATGGGATTGGCTTTTTCATTCATGTCATGAACCAGACAAGGAAAACAGAAATGGAGGCAGTGATGAATTTCCAGGTAGGTGATCCGGTTGTACACTGGTCCCATGGCATTGGAAAAATTACTGGCATTGAAGAAAGAATGATTGCAGACCGCCAGGCACTCTATTACCTGGTACAGATACGCGATCTGACCATTTGCGTTCCCGTTGATGGGAATACATCCTTTCGGCTGCGCCCCCCTACTTCATCGCAGGACTTCCACCAGTTGTTTAAAATTCTGAGCAGTCCTGGTATTCCTCTTCCAGACGACCGGTTGGATCGAAAATCCCACCTGCATGGCGTCATGGCTGACGGAACTTTGCAAACCATTTGCGAGGTGATCCGCGATCTGACCCATCACTCCCGCCGAAAACAGTTGAATGAAGACGACAAAAACACATTAAGAAGAGCCAGTTCCATGCTCTGTAATGAATGGGCTTTTTCGCTTTCCCTTTCCCTTCCCGAAGTGGAGGAGGAACTAAACCGCCTGTTAGCCCCGGCTTCCGGTTAAAAAATCGGGCTGGCAAAAATTTCATAACATCCCACCAAGGATGGTGGGAGTTATGGCAGTTAAACAGGCTGAGACTGAATACCGGCGTGATCCGTCACGCCTGATCGCTTTGTTGTTTTTCAATTGTATCCGGTTTGCTATTCCACCGATTACCAGTATTAACCATCAGATCGAGGGACAGGTACACTCCTCCCAAGTGATGTCCCCCTTTCATCGGGCAGTTCCTAATGGAATAATCCATCACATCCGGAAAACCAGGTTAGGCAGGTGTATACCAGACGATTCCGTTCCGGGTGGTTTTCAACAAGGCTCCCTGCGCAAGCAGTAATTCCAGGTGCGAGAGAGTTTCCGTCACTGCCATGCGCCTGCTGTAGTATGGCAAATTTTCCCAGGAAGTGTACCAGGTGGTGGCTCTGGCAATTTCGTATGCCGTCTGGGTTTGCCCCTGGAATAAGGCAAGCATTTCCTCCATCCGGCGTTCGTGGTGTTGCCGGATTTCTTCCATGCGCCCCAGCAAGTTACCAAATGGTTTCCCGTGTCCGGGCAAAATCGTTTGGACGGGGCAGCGGGCAACCTGGTGAAGGGACTTGAGATAATCCACCAGTGGGTTGCTGATGCTCTGACTGGTCATGCTGACATTGGGAGTGATTTTCTCCAGGAGGTGATCCCCGGCGAACAAGACCTGGCGCGAGGCGTCATACAGGCAGATATGCCCGGGTGAATGACCCGGCGTCCAGAGAATTTCCAGGTCAAAATCCCCCAGCACCAGATGCTCGCCGCCATGCACCACATGGTCGGGCATGGCAACTTCCACCAGTCCCAGGATTTCCATCGAGGCAAGCTGCAGGGCGGGGCGGTCTTCGGCTGGCACCCCATTGACCTCCAGCCATTGATCCATATCATCCAGCAGCGGCTGGTAGTTGACATAACGCGAGTATAGCAGCAGCCGCTCAATCTCATGGATGATCAACCTGGCATTGGTGTGTTTCTCAATCCTTCCCACCAGACCATAGTGATCCGGATGGACATGGGTAATGGCAATATATCTTAAATCCGCCAGCGTGACACCCACATCTGCCATTTGCTGCTGGAGAGAGTCAAACGCCTGGGGTGTATTCCACCCCGTGTCAATCAGCAGGCAGCCATCCCTGGTCGTGATCAGGTAGGCATTAATAAATCCAAGCGGGTTATCCGGGATGGGAATACGGAACTGGTGGATGTTTGGCAGCACTTCCATAATCAGCTTTTCTCCAAGCAGAATCCAAATATGGTAAGCTGACAATCCGATTTAAACAACTGACCC
>JAGVUS010000164.1 GCA_019136175.1 Chloroflexota bacterium
CACCTATCCGGCAACAGGTTATGGATACATCCAGCGGGGGGAATTGATTGGGAAATTTGAAGGTTTGCAGGCTTATAAAACCATCCAGTTTCGAGAAAAACCAGACCTGGAGTCAGCCAGGCGGATGCTTTCGGAGGGGGATCACACGTGGAATTCTGGGATGTTTTTCTGGCGCGCGGATCGCATCCTGGATGAATTTGCAAAATGGATGCCGGAATTGTATGAATGCCTGATGAAAATCCGGGCTGCCTGGGGAACTGATCAACAGCAGGTGGTCATGGAACAAGTTTGGAAAACCATTCAACCGCAAACAATCGATTACGGGATCATGGAGCATGCAGAGAAAAAAGCTGTATTACCAGCCTATGGTTTACAGTGGAATGATGTTGGCAGCTGGGAGTCTTTATTTGAAGTATTACCGGTCAATGAAAATGGAAATATTTATTTAACAGACCGGGTGTTGGATATCGAAACGGATCACACACTTGTGTATGGGGATGATCATCACCGTTTGGTTGCCGTAATTGGATTATCAAATATGATCATCGTGGATACGCGGGATGCTCTTTTAATCTGCCCGCGCTCCGATTCCCAGAAGGTACGGGATTTGGTTCGAAAAATTCAGCAAGCGGGTCTTCATCTTTTTTTATAGGAGCAAAATCAGTGGAAGCATATTGTGTCAAATGTAAAGAAAAGCGGGAAGTGGAAAATCCACAACCTGCGTTTAACAGGGGTGGTACTCCCATTACACGTGGTACATGCGGCGTCTGTGGTACCACCATGATCCGAACAGGGAGAACTTCGGCGCATGAGGGAATGAAGGCAGACGAGTACCTGGCATCCCAGCGAAGCGGAAAATTGGTGATTGTGGAATCACCAGCCAAAGCCCGAACGGTTGGGCGTTTTCGCGCATCGGTTGGACATGTTCGTGATCTGTTGCGCTCTTCCCTCTCTGTGGATGTGGAAAATAACTTCACACCCAAGTACAGGGTACCCAACGAGAAAAAGGAGGTGGTCAAGGAGTTGAAGGAACTTGCCCGCCAGCACTCGGAAATATACCTGGCAACCGACCCTGACCGGGAAGGAGAAGCTATTGCCTGGCACCTGATGGAAGCAGCCCAGATTGAGCCCAAGCTGGCAAAGCGGGTGGTATTCCATGAAATCACCCAAACCGCGATTGAGGATGCTTTTTCTCATCCACGGGAAATTAACATGGATCTTGTGAATGCCCAGCAAGCCCGGCGAGTTTTGGACCGCCTGGTGGGTTACAGCATCAGTCCCATCCTTTGGGAAAAAGTGCGCAATCGTCTTTCTGCGGGACGGGTTCAATCGGTTGCGCTGCGGTTGATTGTTGAGCGGGAACGCGAAATTGATGCTTTTATTCCAGTGGAATACTGGACAATTGCAGCTGAATTTAAACCCCAAGGGATCAGGTCCACATACATTGCCAAACTGGCAAAAATTGACGCTGTGGATCCTGAATTGCCTGATGAGGCGACTGTCCTGCCGATTGTTACCGATATGGAAGCTGCGACATATTCGATTGCTCGAATCAAGCGCGGCGAACGGCGGCGAAAACCACTTGCCCCATTTATAACCAGCACCATGCAGCAGGAAGCATCCCGTAAACTTGGATATACTGCCCGACGAACCATGTCCATTGCTCAACAGTTGTATGAAGGGTTGGATGTTGGGGAAGGCGGCAGCACAGGTCTGATCACCTACATGCGAACTGACTCCACCAATATAGCCGAGGTGGCACAAAAAGAAGCGCGTGAATATATCCAGCAAATCTATGGTCAATCCTTTTTGCCGGAGACGCCACCGCAATATAAGACACGTGCTGTTTCTGCCCAGGAAGCCCATGAGGCAATTCGCCCAACTTCAGTATTCCGATCACCCGACAAAATCAAGCAATATTTAACGAATGATCAATTTAAACTATATCAACTTGTCTGGCAGCGGTTTCTGGCTTCTCAGATGGAAGCAGCTGTTTTTGACACCCTCTCCATTGAAATTGAAGCAAAGACACAAATTCATGAATATTTATTGCGTGTGTCTGGCTCGACTGTAAAATTCCCGGGCTATCTTGTTGTGTACGAAGAAGCTGTTGATGAGGATCAAAAAACAGAAGAAGAAAATGCCCGGATTCCTTCCGGTTTGGAAGAAGGTCAACGGCAAAACCTGGTCCGGGTAATTCCTGAACAACACTTTACCCAGCCGCCACCCCGGTATTCAGAAGCCACCCTGGTCCAGGTGCTGGAAGAGTATGGTATTGGAAGACCATCCACTTATGCACCGATTCTTTCAACCATCCAGGAACGGGGTTATGTGATCCGGGAGGCGAAACGCTTATTCCCAACCGAAACCGGGATTCTTGTGAATGACATCATGGTTCAACACTTTCCGTCCATTGTAGATTTGCATTTTACTGCCCATATGGAAGCAGACCTTGACCAAGTGGCAGCCGGACAGGAAGGCTGGACGGATGTTGTGGCAGAGTTCTACCGGGAGTTTGAACCGGTTCTGCGCCGTGCCCAGGAGGCTATTCCCGTTACCAAGGCAGAACTGGAAAAAATTGGGCGCATCTGCCCGGACTGTGGAGGGGATTTGGTCATTCGCTGGGGCAGGTATGGGAAATTTATCAGCTGTAATAATTTCCCCAACTGCCGGCATACCGAAGCTCTCCTGGAAAAAATTGGTGTCAAGTGCCCGAATGATGGTGGCGAAATTGTCATCCGAAAAACACGAAAAGGCAGGATTTTCTACGGATGTGCCAATTATCCCAATTGTGAATTTACATCCTGGAAGCAGCCAATCCCTGTGCCGTGCCCTAAATGTGGCGGTTTGCTGGTGATTGCCAACAAGCGCGAGATGCAATGCACAAAGTGTGAGGAAACCTTTCTGGTTGAACATGTAACGGAAAAATCATCTGAAACGGCATAAACCTTGCAACATTGATAACAAACAAAAGGGATTGTGAGGCTTTTCTTATTGCATCATTTTATAATTTGTTCTAAAATGGATGCAGGTGTTAATAGGTAAACAATCCCCTGAACTTAGGTAAACGTCATTCAAGCAGGAGTAAAAGATGAACAGTATCTTGGAGAAGTTTCGAAATCCACTGTACGCTGCAATTGCAGGCTTTGTAATTGGGTTGCTTGTTGGTTTACCGATCCTGGGATGGTGGCTGTGGCCAGTCCAGTGGACGGATGGGGAACCCAAGGATTTACGATCAGACCTTAAGACGGATTTCCTGTGTATGATTATTGACTCGCATATGCGAAATCCAATTCGTGGGGATGTTGCCCTTTCCAGATTTGAAAGCCTGGGAGAAGAGGGACAGATCATCCTGGCGGGGCTCAAGCCGGGTGATTGTGGGTTGAATGAAAATGATTTGACCCAGTTCCGTCTCATGGTGAACGCTCCTGTTGTGTCGGCATCGACTCCCGTGGTTCCGGTACCGACCACTACGGCACCAGAGGAGGATAAAGGCAAAAGCAATATCGGAATGATTTTATTGTTATGCCTTGCTCTCCTGGCTGTTGGTGGAGCCCTGGTTTACTTCCTGTTATTGCGGAAGCCCAAACAAAAAACAACCAGCATCAATGCCCAGGCACAGGAAATGAATCGCCAGGTGCAACCCACGGATTTTGAAGCTGCCGGTAAGGAAGAACCAATTGCCCAGTACATGACAACCTATATGCAAGGCGATGATCTTTATGATGACTCGTTCAGCATTGATTCGCCAACTGGTGAGTTCCTGGGTGAATGTGGTGTTGGAATCTCGGAAACCATTGGTGTAGGTGAACCGAAAAAGGTTACGGCGTTTGAGGTCTGGCTTTTCGATAAAAATGATCCGCAGACGGTGACAAAGGTACTCATGAGTGAGCATGCCTTCAACGATCCCATTATCAGCCAACGGTTGGCATCCAAGGGAGAACCATTCCTGATGGAAGCTGGGCACCAGGTGACCCTTGAGACAGCCACCCTCATGTTGGAAGCCAGGGTTGTGGATATGAGCTATGGAGCTGGTGCTCTCCCCGCCAACAGCAACTTTGATCGCATGACCCTCGAACTTGCGATCTGGCCAAAGGGTTAGAAATATTTTTCAGGATGGTTAAATCAAACGAACGGGCTGGTCAAGCCCGTTCGTTTTTGATTAAATGATTACTCGATTTTGATGATTTTGAAGTGAACGGTTCCGTTAGGTGTGGAGACCAGAAACTCATCTCCCGATCGTTTCCCGATCATTGCTTTTCCAATCGGGCTTTCATGCGAAATTCTTCCATTGGCTGGATCTGCCTCTTGAGGACCAACCAGTTGATAGGTTTCCATGGGAAAATTTCCCTCCTGGATGGTAACACTGGCACCAATATCCACAACATCCCGATTTCGTTGACTCTCATCGATGATGACAACATTCCGGATTATTTGTTCCAGTTCCATAATGCGACCTTCCAGAAAACCCTGTTCCTCCTTGGCGGCAATATAATCAGCGTTTTCAGAAAGATCTCCCTGTTGAATGGCGGTTCGCAATCGCTTGGCAAGCTGGTCACGGGCAGTGGTTTTTAAATAATTAAGTTCAGCCTGGAGACGCTGTAAACCGTCGTTAGTCAGGTAATGGGCTTCCGTCATTTTATTCCTCTTGATATTTTGGTTCCGGTATTTATACCACCAAGTTGTTGATTTGTTGAATCATTAAGGTAACACAAGCGGATCAAACAGTTTTTGGTGCTCTTCTACAGCATAACGATCCGTCATTCCGGCGAGGTAATCACAGATGGCGCGCTCAAGTCCGCGCTCCGGAATCCACTCCTGGATATGACGAGGGAGGATGGTGGGGGATGACCGATATGCATTAAAAAGGTCAGTCAGTACACGCTCCGCCTTTACAGACATCCTGACCAGCCGGAAGTTGCGATAGAGATTGGCGTAGAGGAAATCCTTTAACTGGCGATTTCGGCGGGCTAATTCTTCGTCCACGGTTACCACATTGAAAGATAAATGCTGCAGGTCTTCCACAGATCGGACGGAATGATTGACCAGGTTATGTTCCGTGGTTTGGATCAAATTGGTCACTTCCAATCCGATTAGGTTGCGGATAATTTGGTGCCGATGCTGTTCTGTGAACATCTGATCGCGCCAGCGTGTATTGTCTCGTAGAATTTCCCACAATTCCACACCTTCCAGCATATCCGGTGTGATTAAACCGGACCGCAAGCCATCATCCAGGTCGTGTGCAGTGTATGCCAGTTCATCCGAAACATTGGCAATTTGGGCTTCCAATCCGGCATGCAGGTCGGGATTAAAATCGCGGGCATCTGAGACATCATATTCAGTTTCATGTTTTACGATACCCTCCAATACTTCCCAGCTCAAGTTCAAGCCAGGGAATTCCGGGTATCTTTTTTCCAGTTCTGTCACAATGCGGAATGATTGTTTGTTGTGATCAAATCCACCATGATCAACCATCAATTTTGACAGACTGGTTTCACCGGCGTGACCAAAGGCGGAGTGTCCCAAGTCATGGGCAAGGCAAATTGTTTCTGTCAGATCTTCGTTTCCTCCCAGTGCCCTGGCGAGGGTGCGACCGATCTGAGCCACCTCAAGGGTGTGGGTGAGGCGCGTACGGTAATAATCTCCCTCATAATTGATAAAAACCTGGGTTTTATATTCCAACCGGCGAAAAGCAGTTGTGTGCAAGATACGATCCCGGTCGCGTTGAAAACAGGTGCGGTAATCGGGTTCATGGTCCGGGTACAGGCGACCATGACTGTTCCGACTGGCTATCCCGTAGGGAGCCAATGTCTTGATTTCCATCTCTTCCAATAGTTCACGGCTGAATATCATGGGTTCTCCTATTTATTATGGGTGAGTGGTTGTATTGTTAGCGGGAATGATTGTTTTAATGATATTTACAGCTCCAGCCTGTTTCAACGCGGTTTCGATATGGATTGACTCATCCGGTTCCACCAGGGCGATCATGTTCCCACCCCGTCCACCCCCAGACAATTTTGCTCCAAGCGCTCCGGCTTGTAGAGCAGTATCCACCAGATGATCCAACATTACACTGGAAACGGTCATTTCCTGTAAAACGGTATGGTTCCGGGACATTAAGTCGCCTAAAAGCTGGATATTGCCATCTTCAATTGCGGAACGAGCCTGATTGCAGAGGTCTGCAGCGCAGGTGAAAAGGGTATCAAATTTTGTGGGATTTTGCTGCCATTGACAGCGAACATCGTTAACGACATCACGGGTGGAACTGGGGATACCTGTATCAGCAATTATTAAAGCAAATGAATTCTTCACCCGAATTAATTCAAATGGCTGCTCCCGGATGAAATAGATGGGTTGCTGATAGGTAATTACAGTGTTGTCGATTCCTGAAGGGTTGCCATGCTGATGGGTTTCTGATTGATATGCCAGCTGGTTGATTTTTGAATTATCCAGGGAAAATCCCATAAATGCTGTTACAGCGCGAATGATCGCCACAGCCACGGACGCACTGGAGCCCAATCCGCTTCCTGCTGGAATGGTGGAGGAAATTTTCAACCGTAATGGTGGAAGATGATCCACATTAAGGTCACTCATGATTGCGGAAATGAGCAGTTTGATCGGGTGTGTTCCAGCCAGTTGATGGAGACGGGAGCATAAGCGGATGGCTGGCGATTCGATCCAGATATCATTTTGATTTCCCCCCGGAATCGGTGTAATTATCGCTCGAATTTGGACCTGGTGTACCGGTACAGCAATTGCCGGGCGCTGGTAAACTACCGCATGTTCACCCAGCAGAATGCATTTTCCAGGAGCTGTTGCTGTGATTGCCGGCATTGTTTATGTGGAAAGATAGATAATTGCAACTACACTCAGTCCCCAGAGGAGAATATCCATTTGGAGAGCGCGGTCTGACAGGATCACATCTTCCGGCGCACCTCCCGCATCATTCACCTGGACAAGGTAGATATATCTAAAAATCCCGTACAGGACAAATGGAATGGTCAGCATCATCAGATGATTTTCGGGTAAATTCACTGCCGAAAAGGTATACAGGCTATATGCCATCAGGGTGGTGGAGGACACAATGGTAATCAATTGGTCCAAGAGGGGGATGGTATATCCATCAAGAACCTTCCTGTGATTGGATGCATCCTTTGCCAGCAATGCCAATTCGGCGCGCCGTTTTCCGAATCCAATAAACAAGGCGAGCAAGGTGGTGCATACAAATAACCAGGGAGAGAAACGCTCAACAACTATCAGGACGACCCCGGCGACAACGCGGATCACAAATCCAGCCGCAATGACCAGCACATCAATCAGCGGAACGTGTTTAAGCCATCTGGAATAAGAGTAGATTAAAAGAAAATATCCAAGGGCAGCCAGGGCAAATTTCCAGGAAAGAAGGAAAGCTGCCGGAATAATGATTGCCAGTAATAATATGGCGGCAATGCGTGCGGTGTGGATTGATAGTTTTCCGGAAGCAATCGGACGGTTTTTCTTTTGCGGATGCTGCCGGTCAGACTCTATGTCCGCTATGTCATTAATAATGTACACGACACCGGAAATTAAAGAAAACAAAACCAAACCGGCGATTGTTCGGAGGAGGGCACTGGGATTTCCCAGTTGCCTGTCAAAGATCAGGGGGGCTAGGACAAAGGCATTTTTTATCCATTGCCTTGGGCGCATGGTCTTCAGAATTGAGTACAGCATGAATTAATCATAACACAACTCTTGCGATACAATTACGGTGTGGAAAAAATCCGATTGGATATCCTGTTGCATGAAAGAGGATTGGCGGAAAGCCGGTCGCTTGCCCAGCGATTGATCATGGCTGGACAGGTAAGGGTGGATGGAGTTGTGGTTGACAAACCATCCATCAAATTCCCGAATGATGTCCAGGTTGAGGTTGATGAGGGACCCAGGTACGTCTCCCGCGGAGGAGAAAAGCTGGAAGCAGGATTGATTGCCTGGGACCTGTTGGACCTGGCAGGATTGGTTTGTGTGGATGTTGGTGCGTCCACAGGCGGATTTACGGATTGTCTTTTACAGCATGGAGCATCACGGGTGTACGCCATCGATGTTGGGTATGGTTTGCTGCACTGGAAATTGAGGAATGATCCACGGGTCATATCCATGGAGAAAACAAATGCCCGCTACTTGGGACCCTTTCCAGAAAAGATTGACCTGGTTGTTGTGGATGCATCGTTTATTTCGCTGAAAGTTCTTCTATCCGTAATTCACGGATGGTTCGATGACCAGGGGAAAGTAATTGCCTTGATCAAACCGCAATTTGAGGCGGGGAAAAAAGATGCAGCAAGGGGAGAGGGGGTTATTCGTGATCCCGCCATCCACCGTCGAGTCATCCAGGAGGTTGTCCGGAACGCTGAAAGCATTGGCTTTGGCGTCCGGGGTCTCATCCGGTCTCCGTTACTTGGACCGAAGGGAAATGTGGAGTTTCTTGTATTGCTCGAAAAGTCCGGCTATTCCAATCCAATATTGGATGAGATCATTGAAAATATGGTGATAAACATCAGCTGATTGGAGGAAAAATGGTTGATCCTTATGTAAAAAGGTTGTTGAGTCAAAGTGAAACGGTTCTATTTACCACCAGGCAGCATTGGTTTTTGCTTGTGCAGCAGATTTTTCTGGAATTGGTGCTGATTGGTATTGTCACCGTAATTATTCTTCTGTTGAGTGACATCTCCTCCTTTTTTTACCTGGGCTTTATCTTGCTGGCGGTTCCCTTGTTTGGGCTCATTCGCGACATCCTGATTTATTCATCGCAACAATTTCTTGTAACCAATCGCAGAGTGATTCATATACGGGGAATATTTCATAAAACTGTCATGGATTCGTCCCTGGAGAAAGTCAATGATGTAAGGATGGATCAACCCCTCCTTGGCAGGGTGTTTGACTTTGGAGATGTACAGATATTAACCGCCAGTGACGATGCGATCAACGTGTATCACTTCATTGCCAAACCAATCCGTTTTAAAACAGCAATGTTGAATGCCAAGGAAGCCCTCAGCCACCTGGATATCCTATCGGATGATTTGGCGGGTGTTCCAACGCGCTCGCAGACAATCAATCAATCGCAAGAATCAGACATTTTCCGAATGATCAGTGAACTTGATGAGCTTCGCAAGCGCGGGGCAATCACAGAGGAGGAATTTGAGAGGAAAAAAGCGGAGCTGTTAAGCCGGATCTAATTTGCCGGGATACAGACTTTAGCTGGATGAGATAATAGGGTATACTTACCCGGTTAAGAGCCATGGAAAATATCCGCAATTTTTGTATTATCGCCCATATTGATCACGGAAAATCGACTCTTGCAGACCGGCTTCTCCAAATGACGGGAACTGTGTCGGACCGCGATATGGTTGCACAAATCCTGGACTCCATGGACCTGGAGCGGGAAAAGGGCGTGACCATCAAAGCCTCGGCAGTGCGGATGTTGTACAAGGCAAAGGATGGCCTGGAGTATGAACTTAATCTGATAGACACGCCGGGTCATGTGGACTTCAACTACGAAGTAAGCCGTGCGCTGGCGGCTTGCGAGGGTGCTTTATTGATTGTGGATGCGACACAAGGTATTGAAGCCCAGACCCTTGCAAATCTGTACCTTGCACTGGATGCCGATCTGGTCATTGTCCCGGTCATCAATAAGATCGACCTACCCTCGGCACTACCGGATGAAGTGGCAAAAGATCTTGAACATCTCCTGGGGGTACCTGCGGATTCGATACCAAGAATTTCCGCCAAGGAAGGCACAAATGTAGAACAGGTGCTGGAGGCAATCGTCTCCCAGGTTCCTCCACCCAGGGGAGACGCAGATCTCCCATTGAGTGCTCTCATCTTTGATTCTCATTATGATTCATACAAGGGAGTGGTTGCGTATATCCGAATCATGGATGGTAAAATTCGATCCAATGATTCTTTGCGATTGATGGCAACCCGTTCTGATTTGAAACCTGTGGAAATTGGGATATTTTCACCAACCATGCGCCCGGTGGATCAACTGCTTGCAGGAGATGTGGGGTATATTGCAACCGGACTGAAAACAGTGTCTGAGTGTCGGGTTGGGGACACAATCACCAACAGCCAAAATCCAATCCGAGAACCACTTCCAGGGTATCGCCATCCAAAACCGATGGTATTTGCAGGTATTTACCCGGTTGAAGGCGAGGATTATGATGATCTTAAGGAAGCTCTGGAAAAACTTCAATTAAATGATGCTTCTTTGGTTTACCAACCTGAAACATCCCAGGCGTTGAACTTTGGATTCCGCTGCGGTTTTCTTGGATTATTCCATATGGAAATAATCCAGGAACGATTGGAGCGGGAATATGATATGGATGTGGTGGTCACTGCTCCATCTGTGGAATATGAGGTGGTTATGCTGACGGGGGAAATCCTGGTGATTGACTCGCCGGTGGAACTCCCGGATGAAGCGCTTATCCAGGAAGTGCGAGAGCCATGGATGAAGCTGGATATTATTACCCCAACAGAATTTTACGGACCCGTGATGGAACTGGTCACCCGCAGGAGAGGGGTTTATACCCAGCAGGATTACCCCGCGCCTAATCGCGTTCAGTTAATTTTTGAAATTCCCCTGGCTGAAATTATTGTGGATTTCTTTGATGAGTTAAAATCGCGCACCCGGGGATATGCCTCAATGGATTATTCGTTTATCGGATATCGCCCCAGCAACCTGGTGAAACTTGAGGTGATGGTTGGCGGAGAGCCGGTGGATGCGTTGGCGTGTATTGTCCATAAAGAGGAAGCCTATCATAAGGGGCAGCGCCTGGTGACAAAATTAAAGGAGTTGATTCCCCGGCAATTATACGATGTTGCCATCCAGGCATCCGCAAGTGGACGAATTATTTCCCGGGCGAATGTTAAAGCCATGCGGAAAGATGTCCTTGCAAAGTGCTATGGCGGCGATATCACACGAAAAAAGAAATTGCTGGAAAAACAAAAGCGTGGCAAGCGCCGGATGAAAATGGTTGGGAGCGTGGAAATTCCACAGGAAGCTTTTATGGCTGTTCTGCGGCTGGAGGATGAATGACGGAGCCACTGGTCGTAAAAAAGCAAAAGCGATGGGGATGGATTCCGGGTGTTCTGGTCAGCGTTGTTGCCATTATCTTGATCATCCAGGTTGTGGGGGATTGGGATACGTTGAAGCAGTCCTTTTCCTCTTTCAATGGTCGATATATATTTGCTTCTGCTGCATTTTGTCTTCTTTTTTTGTTGATCAGGGGACAGGCGTGGAGAACGATTCTTGGCTCGGAAGTGGGTTTATGGCAATCCTTCCTGGTGGTTAACCAGGGGTACTTGATCAATTCGATAATTTTCAACCGGGCGGGTGAAATTGCCCGGTCAGTATTGATGTCAAAACACGTGAAGAAAAACCCCTTTTATGTTTTGTCAACCATTATCATTGAGAGGGCATTTGATCTGGTTATTGCGGCGGGATTATTGTTAAGTACTTTGCCGCTAGCGCTGGGCATGGATTGGGCGCGCCCGGTGGCTACTGTCATTATTATTCTTGTCATTGCTGGTTTGGTTGTACTTTTCCTGGTTGCGAGGAATCATGAAGCAGTAGAATTATGGGCGGAAAAATTCCTGGGTAGATGGAAATTTACACGAAAAATTGTTTTGCCGCAGATCAAGCCACTTCTTGCCGGGCTGGGGACACTGACAAGACCGGTGCAATTCATACTATCCTTCTTCTGGATTTTTCTTTCCTGGTGTGCTGCCATCGGGATGTACTATGTATTGATTCTGGCAATCCAACCGGATGCGCCAGTGTGGTGGGGAATTTTTGCCGATTCTGTTCTGGCGGTGGGAATTGCCCTTCCCTCGGCACCTGCAGCGCTTGGTGTGTTTGAGGGTTCTCTCGTTGCAGCACTGACACTGCTGGGCGTTGATGCTTCCATGGCTCTGGCATATGCCGTAATTGTTCACTTCGTTCAGTTTATTGTTACAGCTGTCATTGGTTTCTATGCGCTTATCAAAGATGGCAGGTCCATCGGTGAGTTGCTGAATAATTTCCATCAAAATCCGGAACAACATTGACCCATGCGCATATTGATTGGTTTGACATATTACCGCCCCCACTATTCCGGGTTGACGATTTATACAGAACGATTGGCAAAGGCGCTGGTCCGGCGCGGACATGATGTAACCGTATTAACCTCCAGGTTCTCCAAGTCACTTCCAGCGTACGAAGTGACGGATGGCGTAAAGATCTATCGCGTGAATGTGATCATGCGAATCAGCAAGGGGGTCATCATGCCTGCAATGCCATTCCAGGCATTCCAGTTGATCCGAAAAGCGGATATTGTAAATTATCATGTTCCCCAACTGGATGCTGCTCCAGGGACCATCCTCAGCCGGCTGCTGGGAAAACCGGTTATTTTAACGTATCATTGTGATTTGCAGCTTCCCAAGGGCTTCATTCACCAGGCTGCCAATGTGGTATCGCACCTTGCCAATCATGTGTCTGCCAAATCTGCCAGCCTGATAATCACAAATACCAGGGATTATGCTGTTCATTCCCAGTTTCTCCGTCATTATCTTGCAAAAGTGGGCGTTATTAATCCTCCGGCAGAACTTCCGTATGTTTCCAGCGATCAGGTGATGTCTTTTAAGCAAAAGTGGGGCATAAAACCACACCAGAAAGTGATTGGCATGGCAGCCAGGCTGGCTGCCGAGAAGGGGGTTGAATTTCTTGTAGAGGCAATGCCTGAAGTACTGAATAAATATCCGGACGCAAAGGTCTTGTTTTTGGGTCAGTACGAAAACGTCCTGGGGGAAGAGGCATATGCTCAACGGTTATTGCCATTGATCCGTGAGTTGGGTGATCATTGGTCTTTCTTGGGCAACGTCTCTGCGGAGGACTTGGCGGCATTTTATCGATCCTGTCATGTGACAGTATTACCCAGTACCAACGCGACCGAATCGTTTGGGATTGTGCAGGTGGAATCCATGATCTGTGGGGTGCCTGTTGTTGCGACGGATATTCCCGGAGTGCGTCATCCGGTGCATGCTTCCGGCATGGGGATTATCATACCGCCAAAAGATGGCAGATCTCTTGCGGATGCAATCCTTCAAATATTGGATCATCCTGACCTTTACCGGGGTGACTCCGAGTTAATCCGACAACATTATGGTTCGGATCATGTTGCTGAGCAATATGAAAAACAAATGCTGGAATTGTTGGGAGATGTGACGTTGGAAGGGAATCCACCAGAATTACAGGAGGAGTTGCCGGGTGAATAATCCTCCCAATGATTTGTTGTGGAAGAACATCACCTCACTGCCATATTTTCGTGGATTATTACGGGCGGTGGAGGGCAGGTATTATCAATCCATGGATCTGCCGGGACCGGTGTTGGATCTTGGCTGTGGTGACGGTCATTTTGCCAGCGTAACATTTTCCGGCACACTTGATGCAGGCTTGGATCCATGGGTGCAACCTATTCGGGAGGCACAGGGGCGAGGGAAATACAAGCTTCATGTTTTGGCGCAAGGATCTCAAATTCCGTTCCCTGAGCAGTATTTTCAAACCGTGATCAGTAATTCCGTCCTTGAACACATCCAGGACATTCAACCGGTTTTGAATGATGTGGCGCGGGTCACCCGGATGGGAGGTTCATTTATTTTTTGTGTCCCGAACCATCAGTTTGACGGCTCCCTTTCCATTGGAGCGGTAATGGAGAAATTCGGTTGGAAGACCCTTGCAGGCAGGTATCGCAACTGGTTTGAAAAGATTGCTCGTCATAAAAACCTGGACTCTCCCGAGGTTTGGATATTGAGATTGGAAAAGGCTGGGTTTGAAGTAATCCAATGGTGGCATTATTTTTCTCCACAAGCCCAGTCGATCATGGAGTGGGGACACTTTTTGGGATTGCCTTCATTAGTAATCCGCAAACTGACAGGTAAATGGATCCTGGCGCCAACCTGGTGGAACCTGGGATGGACATATCGAATCCTGGAAAAATATTATCGCCAGACCCAGGAGTGTGAAAACGGTGTCTGTACATTTTATGTTGCAAGGAGGGTATAAAGGTGGCGCGT
>JAGVUS010000398.1 GCA_019136175.1 Chloroflexota bacterium
GCAGCAACTGCGCCCATGACAAGAATGCCATTCCGTTTCCAACGATCTGCAAGCCAGCCAAGCAGTGGATTGGCAATCACTGCCGTAATCAACAAAACACTCGTCAGGATCCCGGCAGCCGCTTCGCCAAATCCCAGGTTTCGAACTGCGTACACCATATAGAATGCAGACGACATAGTGCCAAATTGATACAACATACGGTAAAAGAGAAACCAGGCAAAAGATGGTTCCTTGTGCAAGCTGATGCGAATCATCTCCATGAACGGAGGCGGAGTAGCCAACCCGGATTCATCGCCCTCTGCCGGCTCTTTGGTCAGGCTGAGAAAAATCCAGGAGATAACCATTAGGAATGTGGTGATGGAAAATAAAATCGTAAAGTCAAGTGGGGAATCAAAGCGTTCCAGGATGACACCGGCGGCGGCAGCACCAACACTGGATAGCAGGTTGGCTGCAGATGACTGAACACCAAAGAATCTGCCCCGATACTTCCCCGGAATCACCCTGCTCATCAGGATCTGCCAGATGTTTGCAGTAAAACCTCCCCCCAGTCCCTGCCAGACCAGCAGGATAAAGGTGACAATCAAGGTCAAATTTTTGTGATTTGGAAATAGAAACCAGGCAACCAGCGCCAGGAACAGGAACGGAATCCTTTCCTGGGTGGTCAGGAAAAGCATTCTGCCTTTTAAACGTCGCAGGCTGGCAATCCACCGGGCTGTGAACAGCTGCGGTAATTGCCAGCCTACGTTGTGTATTGCCGGAACCAGCCCAATCAGAATGGCTGATTCAGTCAGGTTTGAAATAAATAAGGGAAGTATGGTGCCAAATGACGTAAATCCAAGGGCAAAACCAAAAAAACTGCCGTCTCCTACATTGACAATAAAGTTATGTAAAAGATCTTTTCTGGCTTTGGATGCGTTCAATCTTCGGAATCATCCTCGTCATCCAGCCACAGATCATCTTCCTCCTCTTCTTCCTCCAGTTCCTCCCATTCTTCTTCCGCTTCTTCTTCATCCCAGTCATCTTCTGGGATGATTTCTGCGGTTGGAGCGTAAGTTAAACAACCCTGGTCGGGATCCATCTCCACCAAGGCAGCAGAGCAATAACCTTCGTCCAGAAAACCGCAATCAATATATCGACATCGAATTTTGGGCATGCTCATCCTCCCATTTTTGGAATGTAGCTAATTTCCGTGTGCGGCTCAAATTGACCATTAGTCTTGAATGGGAGCGATTTTACACCATGATTCCAGATTGGTAAAGCTTATTCCCCTGATTGATTATCCGGGTTTTACCCGGTGAGCTTCCATCACATTGGGAATATTTTCCAGGCGGACTAGCACCCGGCTCAACTGGGCAATGTCCTTAATGTCCACCTGCATGTGGAAATTCACCAGGTTGTGCGAGGTGTTCATCTTGATATCCCGCAAGTTGATTCCCTCAGAATCCAGGATGGCTGACAGGTCAGCCATCATTCCCATCCTGTCATATGCCTTGATTTGGATTTCCACGGAATAAGTCCGTTCCGGTTCCCCCCATGAAACCTGGATTATTCGATCCGGATTGCGCTCGCGCAGGCTTTGTGCGTTGGGGCAATCATTGCGATGGATCGTTGCGCCCCGACCGCGGGTAATATAACCAATAATAGGATCACCGGGTGCCGGGGTGCAGCACTGGGCAATGTTGGTCAACAGCCCTTTCATGCCCGTCACGGTTATCCCCGTCATTTTATCGGTTGAAATGGGTAATGGCTTGGGAACAAGGGTATCGTCAATCTCCGGTGCCAACTCGCTGATTTGCGAGATCACCCGCCCCATCGACAGGTTTCCACAACCGATACCAATGTAAAAATCATCCACCGAACGGTAGTCAAGCAGCCTTGCCAAACGTTCTGCGTCAAACGGCATCAGGTCCAGCCGCCGGAGTTCGCGCTCCAGCATGGCTTTCCCCTGCTGTAAATTATGTTCCCGGTCCTGGTGAATGAACCAGGCACGGATTTTTGCCCTTGCCCTGGAAGTGTGAACCAACCCAAGATTGGTGTTCAACCAGTCCCGGCTGGGACCACCCTGCCTGGAGGTCAGAATTTCGACCTGGTCGCCGGTTTGTAGATGATAGTCCAAGCTGACCAGTTTCCCGTTGATCCTTGCCCCCCGGCAGCGATGACCAATTTCTGTATGGACATGGTAGGCAAAATCGATCGGCGTTGAGCCAGCCGGTAGATCAATGATATCGCCTCGTGGAGTAAACACGTAGACCCGGTTTTGGAAAATATCACCCCGCATCCCGTCAGATACATTCTGTGTATCCGCAAGCTCCTGCCGCCATTCCATCAATCGCCGGATCCAATTCACCCGCTGGTCGTAAACCGTGTCACCCCTGCCATGCTCCTTGTATTTCCAGTGTGCCGCAATTCCAAACTCTGCATTTTCATTCATTGCATGGGTCCGAATTTGCACTTCCAGCGGTTTATTATCATCGTAAATAACCGCCGTATGCAGGGATTGATAGTTATTTTCCTTGGGCAGGGCAATATAATCATCAAACTCGTTGGGAATGGGTCGCCAATGATTGTGGATGATCCCCAGTACCATGTAACAGGTCGACACATCCGCAACCAATACCCGCACACC
>JAGVUS010000390.1 GCA_019136175.1 Chloroflexota bacterium
ATGGGCGTGATGGACAGAATTGCCGCTCCCTGGGCAGGCGTTAATGGCAGGATGCCCAATATGGCAACCACCAGCGCCGTGACCATGAACAGTAACGCAGCACGTTGGGAAATCAGTTTTTTCATGCGCCACCCCGAATTGAAGAAATAATTGGGATTAATACGACGATGATTATACAATTAATTTGGATTTTATGGGGAGAAATGGATCTGTTTTCTTTACACCAGGCTACCAGTTTTCCTCGCGCCCATATCATCCTGCATGGAAAGGAGGTCCGCCAGCATCCAGGCAGCCAGGGCAGCCGCACAACCAGCAGAACCTCCGCCAGCCACAAGAATATCAGGGGGAGATGAATGCCCCAGCAACTGCATGCAGATCCTCCCTGGGTTCTAGAACCAGACCCGGAATGTCTTGATTTCAAACGGGCGAATTGGAAAATGAATTCCGGTTGCATCATGCTGGACAGGCTGCAGATTTTCCTCCATCAGATCGCACTCCACTGCCCGCCTGACAGGTGTACCAAAGCGGACATGGACCCCAGCACAGCCCATTTGCTGATATTCATATAATCGGATCACCCACCCATCACCATCCTCAGCTCGTTTGACCGTATCCAGCAGAACATGCGGAGCATTCACAGAAGCAAACGAGTGCGCCAGGGGCAGGCTGCCGCCAGGGGCAGTTGTGCCTATACGATGCACCAGCAGCGGTATGTTCAATGCAGCCGCCTGGCGGGTGACGTCGCCCTCACGCCAGTCTCCGGCATGAGGAAGCAGGCTGTAGGTAAACTGGTGATAGCCCTTGTCTGCCAACGGGTCGGGGTGGATGGCTGATTTGATTAGCGTGAGGCGCATCACCTGGTTCTTGATGTCGTACCCATATTTGCAGTCATTCATCAATGCCACGCCGAAATTCCCTTCGGAAAGATCCGCCCAGCGATGACCACTGACCTCAAAGCGCGCCCAATCCCAACTGGTATTCCAATGAGTGGGGCGTTCCAGGCTGCCAAATTGGATTTCATAAGTCGCGCGGGTGGAACGAACATTCACCGGAAAGGCGGTTTTGAGCAGCACCTGTTCTTCGTGCCAATCCGCCACAGTGACAAAGTCAATCCGCGGCAGGGTGGCATATACCTGCAGCCGCTGGGTCATGGTGGATCTGCCAAATCGCCAGACCAGCCGGAGGGTACCGCGCAGTGGTCCTTCCTCCTCCACAACTGCTTCCACCAGGTCGGTGATTTCCTTCATCTTTTCCTGGTAGTAGATGTCAATATCCCAGGCGTCAAAATTCATTGGCTTGTCTTCAAAGGTTTGCAGTACATTTCCTCGAAAGCCTGGCGCAAGCACTTCGCGCTGGTTGCGGCGGTCAAAAATGGATGTCAACTGCCCGTTTGAATTGAGTTCCAGTGTGTAAAAGGGTGTCTCCAGGCGGGTGGGGGTTACCCGGATGTCATTTCGAACCTTTAACCGGGCATCCGTCCAGACAAGAGCCTGGTACCCCAGCGAAGGAATTCCGGTCACGTTAACCAGCAGCGCAGAACCTTCCGCCGTGTCCACCCGTTGGGAAACGAGGGGGGTGCCATCCGGGGATTGCATGGTTTTCCCGGTATGTCCTGCATCCAGCGGCACTTCCACCAGGTCCTCCCGCTGCCAGGAGAGCGAATTCATCACCATCACGCCATCCGCAATGGGGGTACGTTCCGCCAATATCCCTGCAGATCGATTAACAACCCGGTCACCAATGACTGAGACCTCTTCCAACTCCCTGAGGGTATCCTCGTAGACCGGATGGATGGAGGACCCGGGCAAAATATCGTGAAACTGGTTTAAAAGAATGGTTTCCCAACCGGCATTCAGGTCCTCCGCCGGGTAAGCCGCCAGACCGGTGAGAATATCCGCCAGGCTTGCCAGCCATTCCGCATTGTGATACAGGATTTCCACCTTGCGGTTTGCCCGCTTGACTGCTGCCTGGGATGTGTACGTCCCGCGGTGGTACTCCAGGTAAAGTTCGCCATCCCAGACAGGCAGGTTCTTGCCCTCCAGGCGTTTTGCCAGCCGGTCAAAGAAGGGTTCCGCCTTGTCCAGCCGGACGTAAGGCTGCCCGGGCAGGTTGCGCTGCGCCAGTGACCACTCCAGCATCTCACGGGTGGGTCCACCACCGCCATCGCCCCAGCCATAAATCAACAATAGTTCATCATTGATTTCCTTCTGGCGATATTCCTTCCAAATGCCATGCACATCCTCCGGGCGCATCTGCCCGTTATAGGTGTAAATCCAGCCGCCCGCTTCCGGTGTGGTGACAAAGTGCGTCAGCACTTCGGAACCATCCAGCCCGCGCCATAGGAAAGTATCATGTGGAAAACGGTTGAACTGCGACCAGCTGATTTTGGTTGTCATAAAATATTTCATCCCGCTTTTCAGGATGATTTGCGGCAGCGCAGCCGAGTAACCAAACACATCCGGCAGCCACAACAGATTCATCTCCTGTCCAAATTCCTCGCGAACGAACCGCCTGCCAAACAAAAACTGGCGCACCAATGATTCGCCGGAGGGACAGTTGGTGTCCGGTTCCACCCAGGTGCCGCCAGTCACTTCCCATTCCCCCGAAGCAATTTTT
>JAGVUS010000076.1 GCA_019136175.1 Chloroflexota bacterium
TTGGGCTCCAGCAACCGGCTGTCATAAGGGATGACCTGATCCAGCCACTCCTCCGCACCCGTGTTCATCCATAAAATGGGCTGCTCGGTGCGAATTCGGGTTTTAACGGTTCGATCCTTCCGGGTTTTGTGCTTCACCTCCAGGAAAGACAGGTGGGAATCCATATACTCGCGGCTGCGAACCTTGTACAGGTCTGCCCGACCGGTCACGTGGAGCTGGTAGAGTTGAAAATCCGGTGTATCAAAATATAGGGTCCGGTACCGATTCAACCGCTGTCCGTTGACGGAGAGAACACGATATCCTTCCTGCACAGCAGATAACACTTCCAGGAGTTGCTCCGATGCCAGGACAAATTTTGTGTCCATCCGGTTCAATAAAGCTGCTGCATCCATTTCGGGCAGGCTGATGGGAGAAAATCCACCCACCAGGCTGGATAATTCCCGGATTGCTGCCAGTTGCTCTCCATCATCTGTTTGATACATCCCACCCGGATTGCCGTTTGCCTTGCCTGGCATGGTTCTCAACTGATGTGTTTGATACATGGTCCATCTCCATATTTTGACATCGTTCCCAACCATTTTCATCGTACCGTATTCCATGTAACCAATGGTTTATTTTCCGTATAGACCCATATCCATTGACCTAAGGTCTTCCGCCCCAGCTTCCACCAGAGCCCAATCGTGTGACGATATCGGAAACCTTGAAACTGGCAAGTTGGGTCCCACTCGAATACGATCCTCCCTGGTACAAACCATCGACAACCGTTCCAGTGGAACTTCCACCGTAAAATATCGTGTACGTTTCCCCCTCCTCCAGCAAGGGTGATGAGAAGGAAAGGGATTGGATATTTTTCCGGGGCACGAAAGTCAGGATATCCTCACCATTGGAATCCTGGATATGAACCAGGGTGCCGGCTTGCAGGGTGGAATTCAGGTTCATCAAGAGCGAATACTGGCTGGAAGATTGATCCGGTGCCTGTGCCATTCCCGCACTGCCAACTGCCACCAATAACCCGCCAGTAATTTTATACCCGCCGTCATAATCCAACGCTCCGTTCATTTGCTCCGTTGGACCATGAACCAGCACCATGCCATCCGTCATCACAATGGCACCATTGATATCCAAACCATCTCCGCCAGCCTCAACGACCACATAACCACCATTGATGTACAGGTAGTATGACCCGCTGTAAGCGAATGCATCCTGTCCGGCTGCACCCAGTCTGCCGCCCCGGTTGGGTCGGGTTCCCATACCCGGATTCATCCCTGATCCATCAACGCCACCAGCCACGTTAATGCCATCATCACTGGAAATGACATGAATCATACCTGCATTGATGGTAATCACAGCGCTTTCCAGTCCCTCATAAGACTCTGTGATCTGGATATTTCCTCCGTTAATCGTGAGAGCGGTATCCGCATGCATTCCATCATCACCCGTGGAGATGAGGAATTCGCCGTTATGGATGATAATATTCCCATTGGAGTGAACGGCATCATCATCCGCATCAATCACAAATGTTCCTCCCTCAATCAAAACGCTGACCAATCCCTTGATTCCTTTGATGGAATCAATATTGCTGTTCGTGGAGGTGGAGCCTGCCCCGGCAGCCAGTGTGATGTTTCCGCCGGTGATCATGACATCGGTTTGGGCTGTGATGGCATCCCCGCCCGACGTAATATTGACTACTCCCCCGTTGATGGAAATATATCCACGGGTGGCATCCTCTTCATTGTCCGATTTCAACCCATCCCCCCTGGCATCAATGGTCAGCGTACCTTCCTTGATCACCGCATAATCCTTGCCCCGGATTCCGTCATCCACGGCTGTGACCTGGATAACACCACCGGCAATGATCAAGCCGTCCTTACTGGCAATCCCATCATTAAAGTTGCCAGATACTGTCAATCCACCACTCCCGGTAATGGTCAGGTCGGCAGCGCTGAACAAGGCAGCGTTGGGCTCATCTTCTTCGGGGTTCTCAAACTGGTATTGAGTACCGTCGGTGATGGTATTTTGGGTTTGATCCGCCAGCACGATCATAACCTTTTCCGCATTGACAATATGAATCGGCGCGCTGGTGGAATTTTGAATCTCCACGCCGTTAAAAATCAGTCTGACAAGTTCCTCGGCTTCGGTATCTACAACAATCTGCCCCTCCATCAGTTTCCCGCTGATGCTGTAGTTACCGGCAGATGTGATGGTTGCCCTGCTGCCATCCACAACCACACCATCCCCTTCAACGGTAATGGTACTGTCATTCAACGCAATGGTTGCCACATCTGACGCATCCCATTGATAATCCCCTTCATCATCATGAGTATCATCATTTTCTGCAATCGATTCCGCCACCGTGCCAGCGCCGGTTGGTATTGCCGTGGTTTCCGCCTGGCTCACCGTTGAATTTTCCGATGGAGCAGCCGTTTCAAAAACGGATGATCCCGGAACCACAGACGTCCCGCAACCTGCCAGGCTGATTGTCATCACCACCACAATAAGAATAATCCATACTTTTTTCATTTATATCTCCTGGTACTCAAATCCATGTTAGTTCAAAGCCACCCTGATTTTATAAAAATCCCCTCACAATTCGGTATAAATCCGGTATAGATCGCCCAGACAATACGGATTATCCTCTTGCTTCCCTAAACAACAAGGCACCCTTGTGGTGCCTTGTTGTGTGCTTTCTTCCAGATATTTACCGGGAATTTATTGTTTCTGCTGATACTCCTTAATGGTATTCATCAATCCGTTGGTCGAGGAATCATGCGAAGTGATGGGCGAAGCGTCCATTAACTCCGGGAGTATCCGCCTGGCAAGCTGCTTGCCCAGTTCCACTCCCATCTGGTCAAACGAATTCACATCCCAAATCACCCCCTGGGTGAATATCTTGTGTTCATAAAAAGCAATCAATGCTCCGAGAACGCCTGGCGTTAACCGCGGATACAGAAAGGAATTGGTGGGACGGTTGCCCGGGAATGTTTTTGCCCGAATCAGCGTATTCAACCGGTCTCCCATATATCCCTGTTGTTCCAATTCCGCCCGCGCTTCCTCCGCTGTCTTGCCCCGCATTAATGCCTCGGTCTGCGCCAGGTAATTGGAGAGAAGAATGGGATGATGGTCCCCCAGTGGATTTTGACTGTTTGCCGCTGCCAGGAAATCACAGGGAATCAACCGGGTTCCCTGGTGAATCAGCTGGTAAAAGGCATGCTGACCATTCGTGCCGGGCTGACCCCAAATCACGGGACCGGTTGGATAATCCACCGGCTCCCCCTGGCGCGTGACACCCTTTCCATTGCTCTCCATGTCCCCTTGCTGAAAATAAGAAGGGAAATGAACCAGGTACTGGTCATAGGGAAGGATGGCGTGGGATGAAGCCCCAAAAAAGTTGTTATACCATACTCCCAGCATCGCCATGAGAACGGGGATATTTTGTTCCAGGGGTGCTGTGCGGAAATGCACGTCTGCCTGATGCGCACCATCCAGCAGTTCTTCAAACCGGTCCATTCCCAGCAGGATGGCAATCGACAAACCAATGGCGGACCAGAGGGAATACCGCCCACCAACCCAATCCCAGAATTCAAACATATTGCGGGGATCGATCCCAAACCTGGTGACCGCATCGGTATTGGTGGACATGGCTACAAAATGATGCGCAACCGCTGCTTCACCATGAGCGGTTTTCAGCAGCCAGGCACGCGCCGAATGGGCATTGGTCATGGTTTCCTGCGTGGTAAAGGTCTTGGATGCCACCAGGAACAGAGTGGTTTTGGGATTCAGCCGCTTTAAGGTTTCCACCAGATCCGTGCCATCCACGTTGGAGACAAAATGAACGCTCAGCCCTGGGTGGGCATACGGTTTCAATGCTTCACAGACCATCTTGGGACCCAGGTCTGAGCCGCCAATCCCAATATTCACAACATCCGTAATGACTTCACCTGAATAGCCCTTCCATTCACCAGATCGTACTGCTTCGGAAAAGGCGCGCATTTTTGCCAGCACACGGTTGACTTCGGGCATCACGTCCTGCCCATCCACAATGACAGGGGTATTGGAACGATTTCGCAGGGCAACATGCAGTACGGCACGTTCCTCGGTATTGTTGATTTTTTCACCCGAGAACATCGCCCTGATAAACTCATCAAGACCTGCTTCCCGAGCCAGTTCCATGAGCAGGGGGACAGTCTCGACCGTGATCCGGTTCTTGGAATAATCAAACAGGATTTCACCCAGCTTCACAGAGAATCGCTCAAACCGCCGGGGGTCCTGGTCAAACAGGTCCCGCATATGCAGTTGTGAGATATCCTGGTAATGCCGGGATAATTTCTGCCAGCTGGGTAAATGGGTTAACCGCGTCATCATTTCATTCCACTCCGTGCAACTTTCAGGATTTCAGGGCAGCATCCACAATCGCCTGGGCTTCCAGTTGGATTGTTGCCAGATGCTCCGGGCTGATAAAACTTTCAGCATAAATCTTATAGACGTTTTCGGTTCCGGAGGGTCTGGCTGCAAACCATCCGTTGGCAGTGACCACTTTTAAGCCGCCAATGGGCGCATCATTGAAGGGGGCGCGGGTCAGTTTGGATGTGATCTGGTCGCCAGCCAGCTGCCCAGCCTCCACCTGTTCCGGTGAGAGGTTTCCCAGGACAGCCTTTCCCGCAGGCGTGACAGGCGCATCCTTGCGTGCATACCAGGCTTTACCAAATCTTTCCTCCAACTCCTGGTAATGTTCGCCCGGATCCCTGCCTGTTACTGCCAGGATTTCCGCAGCCAGCAGGTCCATGATAAAGCCGTCCTTGTCCGTGGTCCAGACCCTGCCATCATGCCGAAGGAAGGACGCTCCTGCGCTTTCCTCTCCACCAAAACCAAATGAACCATCCAGCAAGCCATCTACAAACCACTTAAAGCCAACCGGCACCTCGCACAACCTGCGGTCCAGGGATGCAGCCACCCTGTCAATCATGGAACTGGAGACCAGTGTCTTCCCAATGGCAACCGCCCTGCCCCAGCCAGGGCGATGTTGGAACAGGTACCAGATGGTGGTTGCCAGGTAGTGGTTGGGGTTCATCAGACCCACGCTCCGGGTGACAATCCCATGGCGGTCGTAATCAGTGTCGTTGCCAAAAGCAATATCAAAATGATCCTTCAAGTCCACCAGGCTCGCCATGGCATACGGAGAGGAACAATCCATCCGGATTTTTCCATCATGATCGAGCGTCATAAACGCAAACGTGGGATCCACCCGGGGATTCACCACCTCCACCTGGAGCCTGTACATTTCTGCAATGGGCGCCCAATATGCCACACCAGAGCCGCCCATGGGATCCACTCCAATCTTCAACCCGGCTGCAGCAATCTGATCCATTTGCACAACATGGCGCAAACCTTCCACGTACGGCATAACATAATCCACATGATGGGTGGTGGCTGCCTTGAGAGCCTTTTCCACGGGAATCCTGTGGACTTCCTTCATCCCGTTTGCCATGATTTGATTGGCTCGGTCCTGAATCCACCTGGTGGTAACAGTATCCGCCGGTCCGGCGGAAGGCGGGTTATATTTGAAACCGCCATCCTCCGGCGGGTTGTGTGAAGGGGTGATGACCACACCATCCGCCAAGCCCGAAGATCGTCCCCGATTATAAGTCAGGATGGCGAGAGAAATTACTGGGGTGGGAGTGTAGCCCAACCCCTGTTGAATCACAACCTCCACAGCATTGGCTGCAAACACCTCCAACGCCGTGTACATGGCGGGCTCGGAAAGGGCATGGGTATCCATCCCCATGTACAATGGACCGGAATAGCCCTGTATTTTGCGGTACTCACAGATTGCCTGGCTGATGGCAAGGATATGGGCTTCATTAAAACTATAGGTGTGAGATGATCCACGATGTCCTGATGTGCCAAACGCCACCCTGTGGGCTGGCTGACCCGGATCGGGCTGATTGGTATAATATGCCGATACCAGACGAGGAACATTAACAAGCATTTCGTGGGGTGCCAATTTTCCTGCCAGCTGATGGGTGCTCATCCTACCTCCAATCCGTTATCCATGAATATCCCTAATTATCGCTGAATTCTGGCGGAGCCGCCCTTAACAAACGCCCGCACTTGTTCCAGGGTTGCCATGGTGGTATCGCCCGGGAAAGTGGTCAGTAGAGCACCGTGCGCCCAACCCAGGTTGACAGCCTGCTGTGGTTCCTCGCCGGTCAGCAAGCCATAGAACAACCCGGCAGCAAACCCATCCCCGCCGCCCACCCGGTCATACACATCCAGTTCGGCGGTCGGGGAGAGATGGATTTGACCATTCATCCAGGCAACCGCCGCCCAACTGTGCCGGTTGGTGGAATGGACTTCGCGCAGTGTTGTTGCGACCACCTTGATCTTTGGATACTTTTCCAACACATTGTCTATCATTCCAATAAATACCGCCGGATCGAGTTTTGATTTTGCTGTAACATTTGGACCGGGAATTCCCAGCCCCAGCTGCAGGTCCTCTTCATTGCCCACCAGGACATCCACATTCTCCACAATCCGCCGGATGATTGACTGCGCCCGGGTCTCCCCGCCCCAGATATTCCATAACTTTGCGCGGTAATTCAAGTCGAAAGATGTGATCGCCCCGGCAGCCCGGGCTGCCTGCATGGCTTCAATGATCACCTCCCCAGTAGTTTCTGAGAGAGCGGCAAAAATACCCCCACTATGCAGCCACCGAACGCCATCAGAAAAGATCGCCTGCCAGTCAAAATCCCCAGGTTTGAGCAAAGCTGCCGCTTCGTTGGAGCGATTGTAAAAAACAACCGGAGGGCGGATTCCGTAGCCCCGGTCACTATACACAGTTGCCATGTTCGGTCCATTCACCCCGTTATGGGCAAAGTGCTTATAAACAGGTCGGACGCCCATCGCCCGTACCCGCTCGGCAATCAGTTCCCCAATCGGGTAATCCACCATGGCTGTGACAATCGCCGTATTGAGCCGGAAACAATTCGCCAGATTGGCAGCTACATTGAACTCCCCCCCGCTGACATGAATCGTCCATTCGGATGATTTGTGAAACGGCACCACGCCGGGATCCACCCGGTGAACCAGTGCCCCCAGCGAAGCCAGGTCAATGGCTCCATGGATTGGTATATTGAGGATTGTCATGAGAATGTCCTTTCGTATGGTCCAGTGGACTTCCGCCAAACCAGCGGAAATGATAATTTTTGGGATCGATTAATCATACATCCAAATAATTAACATTGGGAGGGAGATCAACCAATGAACAAAATGTGCATACAGTTGCAATATGCATCTTGTGATGGTGGACATTATTAAATTTACAGGTAGAATGTTATAAAAATGATTACCATTTCTTAAAGAGGTGACCATGAACGGCACCAGCATCCTCAACGATTTCGATTTTTCCGGTAAAACCATTGCCATCACCGGGGGGGCGGGAGTGCTTTGCAGTGAATTGGCACGCGGGTTGTTTGACTGTGGTGCCAATCTTGCCATCCTAGATTACAACCTGGAAGCCGCCCAAAAGCTGGTTAGTGAACTTGCAGCCAGACCCGCCAATGGGAAATCCATTGCCGTGCAGGTGAATGTCCTGCAACCCGAATCGGTCCAGGCTGCGATTGAAACAACAGGCAACGCCTTCGGCAGGGTGGATGGTTTGATCAACGGCGCCGGGGGCAACAAGCCTGATGCCACCACCAGCACCGAAAAATCGTTCTTTGATCTTCCACCGGAAGCCATCCGGATGGTATTTGATCTGAATCTCCTGGGCACCATTATCCCTTCACAGTTTGTTGGACGTTTGATGGCAAGCCAGGGCGAGGGGGTTATCCTCAATATCTCATCCATGAATTCCTTCCGCCCCCTCACCCGCATCCCCGCATATTCCGCCGCCAAGGCAGGGGTCAGCAACTTTACCCAGTGGCTGGCAGTTCACATGGCACAGGAATACTCCCCCAATATCCGTGTCAATGCAATTGCTCCCGGCTTCTTCCTGACAGAACAAAACCGGTTCCTGATGACAGACGCTGCCACTGGAGACCTGACGCCCCGGGGGAGAAAAATCCTGGATCATACCCCCATGGGACGTTTTGGAGCACCCCGGGATCTGCTGGGAACCGTCCTATGGCTGATGTCGCCTGCATCCGCATTTGTCACAGGTATTGTAGTCCCGGTGGACGGTGGTTTTTCGGCATACAGCGGAGTATAACCACGCCCCAATGGAGATTGTTTTCAAACAGGTGTGTGGAAACCAAAGGATAAGTTATGATCCATGCCCAGGCAATTGAAACAACCGGCAGCTTGTCGCTAGACATCACTCGTCGTACGTTGGAGAAGGGGTTAAGGGGCAGGTTTTCCCGTCAAAAGGTCCTGGTGTTGATTCCCGACCACACCCGCAGCCTTCCACTCCCGGTATTATTTCGAATGGTTGTGGATATCCTGTCGGACGTGCGCCAGGTGGATTTTATGGTTGCCCTGGGCACCCACCCTCCCCTCACCGATGAACATCTCCTGCAGTTGGTGGGGATTTCCCGCGAGGAACGCCTGAACCGGTACTCAAAAGTTGGCTTGTTTAACCATTGTTGGGATGATCCAACCCGGTTGACAACCCTGGGGGTGATGGAACAGGATGAAATCCGCCAAATTGCGGGCAATCACTGGCACCCCTCCCTGCCGGATTCAGTGCCCATCCGCATCAACCGGCAGGTTTTTGAATACGACCACATCCTGATCCTCGGACCCGTTTTTCCCCACGAGGTGGTGGGGTTCTCCGGTGGGGCGAAGTACCTATTTCCGGGAATCTCCGGTCCGGAAATGATCAATGCCACCCACTGGCTGGGAGCATTGGCAGGAGTGGTCGGTACGATCGGAATTAAGCAAACCCCGGTCCGGGAGATGATCCATGCTGCCGCAAGCCGCCTGAAACTGCCTGTCACACTGGCAGCCTTGGGCGTGGAGGGACATGATCTGACCGGGATTTTTATTGGAGACGTACACGATGCCTGGAATGCTGCCGCGGATTTTTCCGCCAACCGGCATATCCGCTGGTGTGATAAACCTTTCCAGCAGGTATTGTCCTGTGCACCAGCAATGTATGATGAACTCTGGACGGCTGCCAAGGCAATGTACAAACTGGAACCGGCAGTTGCAATCGGCGGTGAAGTGATCATCTTTGCCCCCCATCTTCGGGAAGTCAGCCTTGTTCACGGCAAGTACATCCATGAGATTGGCTACCACACGTTGCCCTATTTCCTGAGCCAGTGGGAGCGATTCAAACACATACCCCTTGGGGTGCTTGCACACAGCACGCATGTGCGCGGTTCCGGAATTTTGGACAATGGAGTGGAAAAGCCCAACGTTCGGGTAACGTTGTCAAGCTGCATCCCGGCGGAAGAGTGTGCCGCATTAAACCTCGGTTACCTGGACCCCGCCGCAATTGATATGGATACCTGGAGAAACAGGGAAGCGGAAGGAATTTTACTGGTCCCCAAGGCGGGCGAAATTCTTTACCGGCTTCAATCCCACCGGTAACCCGGTTGGAAAAATGTATTTGATACCCAAAACGATCGGAGTCATTGTATGAAATCGAACCATGCGCTTGGAATCCTGGGCTTGGGTGTGATGGGGCGGAGCCTGGCACTGAATTTTGCCCGGAACGGGTTTGCACCGGTTGGTTATGACCTTGACCCGCACCTGCCACCGGATTTTCCCATCCGGGTGACCTCTTCACTGGAAGAACTCGCTTCCAATCTCACGCAACCAAGAATCATCTTTCTGATGGTTCCTGCAGGTGCGCCAGTGGATGCTGCAATCCTGTCCATCAAACCCTGCCTGCAGCCGGGCGACCTGATCATTGACGGGGGAAACTCATACTTTGCAGATACGGAACGCCGTGCTGCAGCCCTCCAAAATGAGGGGTTTCTCTTTATCGGAACAGGGGTTTCCGGTGGTGAAAGCGGGGCGCTCTGGGGTCCCAGCATGATGCCCGGAGGCTCGGTGGAAGCCTGGCACCTGGTGCGGGAAATGTTTGAAGCCATATCCGCCAAAGCAGAGGATGGAATGCCCTGCGTTGACTGGATGGGTCCGGGTGGGGCTGGTCATTACGTGAAAATGGTGCACAACGGGATTGAGTATGGAGATATGCAGTTGATCGCCGAGATCTATGACCTCCTTCACCGGGGGGCAGGCATCCCCAACCAGGAACTGGCGGATATCTTTGCTGAATGGAATACCCGTGAACTGCGTTCCTATCTGATTGAAATCACTGCAAAAATCCTGGCTCGGCAGGATGAGGAGACAGGTCAATCTCTGGTGGATTTAATCATGGACGAAGCCGCCCAGAAAGGCACCGGGAAATGGACATCGCAAAATTCCTTTGACCTGGGCATTGCCATTCCCACGATTAACGCAGCCGTGGAAAGCCGGATGATCTCTGCTTTAAAATCTGAACGGGTTCAGGCAGCCCACCTGCTGGGCGGAATTGGAAAATATACAGGCGAACGCAGCCGCCTCGTGGACGCTGCTGAACAGGCGCTCCATGCCAGCAAAATCACATCCTACGCCCAGGGACTCCGGCTTCTCAGCGCGGCTTCGCAGGAATACTCCTGGAATCTCGACCTCTCCCGGATTGTGCGCGTCTGGCGGTCAGGATGTATCATCCGCGCTGCCCTGCTGGGTGACATTACCCGGGCATACCTTGCGCAGCCAGATCTCCCCAACCTGCTGCTGGATGATCATTTCCGCACTGTCATCCAAAACAGCCAGGCTGCCTGGCGGGAAGTTTTACAAACCGCCATTGGATTGGGAATTCCCATGTTGGCAACCAGTGCCTCGCTTGCATATTACGATGCCTATCGTTCGGAACGGCTGCCAGCCAATCTCACCCAGGCGCAACGGGACTTTTTCGGCGCACATACCTACCGCCGGGTGGATCGGGAAGGAGTTTTTCACACCCGCTGGGAGGATTAAACTGCTGGACGAACCCCGCCCGAGATATTACAATGTTATAAATCATCAGAGCGAGGGCAGCATGAAAGAATCCAGGCAACTTCAAGATGTATGCATCAATACCATCCGGTTCCTGTCCGCGGATGGTGTTCAACAGGCGAACTCCGGGCATCCCGGTCTGCCGATGGGTACGGCACCCATGGCTTACACCATCTGGACCCGCCACCTGCACCACAATCCAGCCAACCCCCGCTGGGCAAACCGCGACCGGTTTATCCTGTCGGGCGGTCATGGTTCCATGCTGCTCTACTCTCTTTTGCATCTAACGGGTTACGATGTGACCCTGGAAGATATCAAAAACTTCCGGCAGTGGGGCAGCATCACGCCTGGTCACCCGGAATATGGAATAACCCCCGGCGTGGAGACCACCACCGGTCCGCTTGGGCAGGGCTTTGCCAACGGGGTGGGCATGGCAATTGCTGAAGCCCACCTGGCAAAAATCTTCAATCGTCCCGGGTTTGAGATCATCAATCATTACGTCTATGCCATTGTTACCGATGGCGACCTAATGGAGGGAGTGGCATCGGAAGCCGCCTCCCTTGCCGGGCACCTACGATTGGGAAAATTGATCTACCTCTACGATGACAACCGTATTTCGATTGAAGGATCCACGGATATTACCTTTTCGGAAGATCGGGGCAAACGGTTTGAAGCTTATGGCTGGCATGTGCAAACTGTGAATGACGGGCTGGATGTGGACGCCATTGACCGCTCCATCCAGGCTGCCAGGCAGGATCCCCGCCCGTCCCTGATCATGGTACGCAACATCATTGGCTACGGACTGCCCACCCGTGCCGGAACACCAAAAGCACATGGTGAACCGCCCGGCGAAGCGGAATTAAACGGTGCCAAGGAACGACTGGGCTGGCAGGTGGAACCCCGTTTCCTAATTCCGGAAGAGGCACTGGCATTTTTCCGCCAGGCAGTGACAAGCGGTGCTGCCTTTGAAAAGGAATGGCAAAATCAACTGGACGCCTACCGGGCTGAATATCCCGAACTGGCGGAGGAATTGGTCCGCCGCCTTGAGGGTAAACTCCCCCCTGGCTGGACGAATGATTTGCCCGTGTTTCCTGCCGACGCAAAGGGACTGGCAACCCGTGCATCCTCCGGCAAGGTATTGAATGCCCTGGCGGGCAGACTGCCGGAATTGATCGGCGGTTCAGCAGACCTGGCACCCTCGAACAACACCTGGATGAATGATATGGCTGCATTTTCTGCAACCACCCCGGAAGGACGGAATATCCATTTTGGCGTTCGGGAACACGGCATGGCTTCAGCAGTCAATGGGATGACATATCATGGCGGCGTCATTCCTTTTGGAGCTACCTTCATGGTGTTTTCAGACTACCTGCGTCCCGCCGTCCGCCTATCCGCCCTCTCTCACCTAGGTTCCATCTGGGTCTTCACCCATGACAGCATCGGGGTTGGCGAGGATGGTCCCACCCATCAGCCCGTGGAGCACCTGGCAGCCTTGCGCTCCATTCCCAACCTGGTTACACTGCGCCCGGCGGATGCCAATGAAGTTTGCGAGGCATGGAAAATTGCGATTGAGAACCGCCATCGCCCAACCGCATTGGTACTTTCCCGGCAAGCCCTGCCAACGTTGGACAGAACGATCCATGCTCCTGCTGAAGGTGTGCGCAAAGGTGCTTACACCCTGGCGGACCTGGGGGACGGCACCCCAAAAATCATCCTGATGGCAAGCGGATCGGAAGTCCACCTGATCATCCAGGCTGCCAAAAGACTGGAAAGCCGGGGGATCCCGGTAAGAATTGTTTCCTTCCCAAGCTGGGAGCTTTTCGCCGGGCAGGATGAAACCTATCGCAATTCTGTTCTTCTCCCCCAGGTGGAAGCACGGCTGGCAGTGGAAGCCGGAATCACCCAGGGCTGGCACCGCTGGGTAGGGGCGAGGGGTCGCGTGATTGGTCTGGACCGTTATGGTGCTTCCGCACCAGCAGCAATTGTCTTTGAAAAACTGGGGTTCTCAGTGGAAAACATTGAACAAACTGCACTGGAAATCCTGCAATAGGAGAGGAAAGATGAATGCAACCTTGAAACTACTGGAAGCCGGTCAATCCATTTGGTACGATAACATCCAACGCGGCTTGCTGAAGAATGGCGAATTTGCCGGAATGATTCAGCGGGGGGAAATTCGCGGCGTTACCTCCAACCCAACGATCTTCATGAACGCAGTCAGCCTTGCCCCGCTGGTAAAATCGGGCATGACGCCTGAAGATGTGTTCTTTGCCCTTGCCATTCAAGATATCCAGGCAGCGGCAGACCTGTTTCTCCCCCTCCACCAGGAAACGAACGGCGGGGATGGTTATGTCAGCCTGGAAGTCAGCCCATACCTCGCAAATGATCCCGCCGGGACTCTCGCCCAGGCAAAACAGCTTTGGGAGCGTGTCAACCGTCCCAACCTGATGATCAAGATACCTGCCACCAGGGCTGGCATCCCGGCAGTAACCAGTGCAATTG
>JAGVUS010000028.1 GCA_019136175.1 Chloroflexota bacterium
GTGGACTTGGCTGTCCCGCGCTCCCCGCGAATTAACAC
Source organism: Chloroflexota bacterium (assembly GCA_019136175.1). Classification (GTDB taxonomy): domain Bacteria; phylum Chloroflexota; class Anaerolineae; order Anaerolineales; family Anaerolineaceae; genus CALMHE01. Next base: position 39 of record JAGVUS010000028.1, read on the forward strand.
CCCGCCGATGCGTGGGTTGATGGCATTTAATACCAGGGCACGCCGCATGCGTTCCTGACCAACAATGGCTGTAAATGGGTAAATGACTGCCATAAATCAATGATCCTTATTCCAAGATAGCGCTCCAAAGTGTACCACAAAAGATATATTCCAACAGGGAGGTTATCAATATTGATAGCGGGAGGGGCGTCACCCACTGGCTCATTTTCAGCCTTCCTCCCGACCCAAATTAACCCTGGAATAATTGTGCTTTGTTGGATATGTTCAATTGAACCTGTTTTTTGTACCGGGATGATGATTCATGGTTCCTTATGCCGGGATGGGGCGTCATCCTGTTTCCTGATGAAGGATATCGTTGTCTGTCGGTTCCACCGGGTTTCCCATAACAGGGGAGGGCTGTCAGTGATGCTCTTCACGCGCTCCCCATTCCCATTCTCCTAAATAGTGTCTTGACACAGGGCTTGGTATCGGGCTATACTTTGTAAAGTCTAATTCGGATTCGAGCCTGGAAGGAAGGTCGAATGGTGCGGTTCCACTCTGAACAAATGATGGATCAGCGGGGAGAGGAATTGGATGGAGCAGCCCGATTTCCGTGCAAATAAACCATCGTGGCTGAGACGCCAGATGGATTTGCCAGCCGGGTGGCGGCTGGTGCTGGTTTTCCTGGTGGCTGTGATTTATGCAGTGGCATTTCCTGTGCTTATTGCCTGGTTTGGCAATCCTGCTGCATTTTTTTCCCTGATGATTGTTGTCCTGATGGGATTGATGTTTGGCGTGGCAGGCGGGTTGCTGGGCGGATTGTTGACTGCCGGGCTGACTCTCTATCTTTTCCAGGTTCATGCTGGTGTGCAGCCTCTGGATGTATTGAAACACTGGGGAGCAGGCGGAACCATCCTGCTGCTGGTTGTTGGCTTCCTGGCTGGAGGTTTACGCCGCCTGCAAAAACGCCTGGAAGAGGACCAGGCGGCGAACACCCGCACTGCCCGACAGGTTGAAGAAAAGCTGCAACTGGAAAGCCTGGCTTCAGAAGTATCACGCAGTTTTATCCATGTGCCGTTGGAGGATGTGGAAACTCATCTGCGCTCAACCCTGGAAAAGCTGGGACAATTTGCCCACGCCGACCGGGTTCATTTGCACCTGGTTTCCCGGGATGGGCGCACAATCGCTGAACAGTATGAGTGGTGGCAATCCGGTCAGGTGGAGGCAGTCTTTCCACCGGTGGATAATCTGAACTTTTTCCACTGGACGATGACCCGCCTGCGCCGCCTGGAAGTCGTTTCGATCCTGGATGTCAACCAGCTTCCGGGCGAAGCCGCCCCGGAGCGCAATCTCTGGGCTGAAATGGGCGAACGTTCCTTGTTAATTGTGCCGATTTCCGTCCAGGACCGGCTGGCGGGATACCTTGGCGTGAGCAGCCGGTCGGACATCCGCAGGTGGACGGAGGAGGATATCCACCTGGTCCGCATGGTGGGCGATTTGCTTGCCCGGCTGCTGGACCACAGGGAGCATCTTCACCTGATGAAACAGCAGGAGCAGCGGCTGCGGGATATTTTTGGCGGTGCCGGGGTGGGAATGGCAGTCACAGATCCTTCAGGGGTGATCCTGGAAGCCAACCGCCAGATGGAGGAGTTATTGGGATACCAACCGGGTGATTTGGTGGGATTATCCATGCAGGCGCTCACCCATCCGGGGGATTACCCGCGGGAACGGGATTTAATCCGTTCCATTCCACTCAGCCGTGATGAACCTGTGCTGTTCGAAAAACGCCTGGTGCGAAAAAACGGCGAAATGATCTGGGTGCGTTCCACCGTCTCTTTCATCAGGGATGAACACCGCCAGCCGCGCCTTACCATTGGCACTGTGGAGGATATCTCCAACCGGAAGCAATCTGAGTCCGACCTGCACCAGCGCCAGGCAATCCTGGAGGCGGTGGCTGCCGCGGCGGAGCGATTCCTCGCGGTGGAGGATTGGGAGAAAAGCATCCAGGCTGCCATTGAAGCGCTTGGCTGGGCAACCAATGCCAGCAGGGTAATGATTCACGAGGTCCGTACGGAAGCAAATGGCAGGGTTTCTCCCACGGGCAGGTACTCCTGGACGGCACCCGGCATGTCGCGCTCCCGCGGGATGAACCTGGATCCCGATACCCTCTTCTCGGAATCGGGATTTCGGAACTGGGCGCCGCGTTTGCGGAAGAATATCCCTGTGCGTGCAGAACGGCAGGATTTTCCGGATGCCCCGGTGATGCAGGCAATCCATTCCATTCTTCTGGTTCCCATCTTTGTGGATGGTTCGTGGTGGGGTGTGATTTCCTTGGAAGACCAGATCAATGAGCGGCAGTGGACCGATGGCGAGCAGGAAGCTCTCCGGGTGGCTGCCGGGGTCATGGGAATGGCGGTGCAGCATCGCCGCATCCAGCGACAGATTCAGCAGTTATATGAAGCAGAACATCAAGCTCGCAAGCTTGCCGAAGGATTGACCGCTTCCGCCGCATCCTTAAATGCTTCCTTGCAAACGGATGCGGTCCTGGATCATATTCTCAGCCACCTGGCGGAATTACTTCCGCACGAT
>JAGVUS010000219.1 GCA_019136175.1 Chloroflexota bacterium
GCCAGCCTGGCTGACCTGTTTGTGAACGATGCCTTTGGCACAGCTCACCGCGCCCATGCTTCGACGGAAGGCGTTACCCATTACCTGCCGGGTGTGGCTGGTTTCCTGCTGGAAAGGGAAATCCAGTACCTGGGACAGGCAGTGGCGGAACCCAATCATCCGTTTGTGGCGATCCTGGGTGGCGCAAAAATCAAGGACAAGATCGGTGTAATCCGCAACCTGCTGGGCAAGGCAGATACCCTGTTGATTGGCGGCGGCATGGCAAATACCTTCCTCAAGGCACAGGGCTATGAAATGGCAGACTCACTGGTGGAAGATGATGCCCTCGATACCGCCCGCGAACTGCTGGAATTGGGTGGAAGCCGGTTGATGCTGCCTGTGGACCTCGTGATTGCTGATGCATTTGACGCAAACGCCGAGCGCAAGGTTGTCCCCCTGGGCAATGTCCCGGCTGGCTGGCGTGTGCTGGACATCGGTCCTGAGACCGTCAAGGCGTATGGCAAAGTTCTTTCCGGGGCTGGAACGGTTGTCTGGAACGGTCCCATGGGTGTTTTCGAATATGCCCGCTTTGCCGAGGGCACCTTTGGGATTGCCAAGGCAGTTGCCGAAAGCGGAGCCGTCAGTATTATTGGCGGCGGCGAGTCTGTGCAAGCTGTCCAACAATCCGGACTGGCGGATAAAATTACCCACATTTCCACGGGCGGCGGCGCTTCGCTGGAAATGCTGGAAGGACTGGTCCTGCCTGGTGTGGCTGCCCTGCAAGACCGGTAATGGCAACCTTTTAAACCGGAACGGCTGCGAACCTGGTTCGCAGCCGTTTTCTTTTTGTTGAGAATTCGAGTACAATTCCCTCACCGTGGAAACAATTGACAGGACCATCACTGTGATCCACCGGCGCAAGGAACATCTTCTTCCCGCTGGAATTCGTGTGCGCAAAGCGTTGGAAATGCTGGGGGTTTCCCCGGAATCTCACCTTGTGGTGCACAACGGAAAACTGATTACAGAGGATGTCATCCTCCAGGCGGGTGATGTTATCCGTCTGGTTCCGGTCATCTCCGGGGGCAGCCAATGAAGTGCCGCAAATGCAGGCAGCCCGCCGTCCATCACCTGCGCCAGCACCGCCTTGCCCTTTGCCGTGAACACTACCTGGACTGGTTCGTAGAGCAGACCCGGCGAACGATTGTCCGGTATGGCATGTCCTTTCCCGGCGAACGCATCCTGGTGGCTGTATCCGGCGGCAAGGATTCGCTTGCCCTTTGGGACGTTCTCTGGCGGCTGGATTTTCCGGCAGATGGTCTCTATATCAACCTGGGCATCCGGGGGGAAATTCCCTACTCGGATCAATCCCAGCAATCTGCCGAGATATTTGCCCGGGAGCGAAATCTTAATCTGAAGATTGTCCAGGTGGAGGAGAGCTACGGAAAATCAATCCCGCAGCTTGCAGAGCAAACCCGCCAGGGAAAAGATCGTCCCTGTGCTGTCTGTGGAACCGTCAAGCGGCATATCATGAACCAGGCTGCCCGGAATGGCGGCTATTCCGTGCTGATGACAGCCCACAACCTGGATGATGAAGCCGCTGTTCTTCTGGGTAATTCCCTCAACTGGAATTTTGACCTGCTTGCCCGCCAAAGCCCGGTTTTACCCGGGCGCGATGGACTGGTACGCAAAGCCAAGCCATTCTGCCGTTTCTACGAGCGTGATACGGCTGCCTATACCCTGCTGCGGGGAATTGCCTACATTGAGGAGGAATGTCCTTTCTCGGAAGGCAGTCAATCGTTGTATTACAAGGATGTGCTCAATCGGATGGAAGCCGACCGGCCTGGTACCAAGCTGCAATATTACCTGACCTTCCTGCAAGCCCGCCAGCAGCTTTTCCCCAATACCAACCTGGAAGAAGCAACCACTGCCGTTCACCCCTGCCCATCCTGTGGTCAGCCAACCTCCAGCGCCGGGATATGTAGCTTTTGCAGGCTGGTGGGAACGTCCCTTGACAACTAGAACATTTATGCTATCATCATTGTATTGGCATGTCAAAAACACTGCGGTTTGCACTGTTCCGACATATAATAGAATCAATTCATAACCAGGAGAAAACGAATGGCGCGCAAACCCACCACCCCCATCCCCCCTTCCGAACACATACCCTCCAGCATGGATGAAGCCCGCCGTGCAGTACTTGACCGCGCCCTGAGCGATATCACCAAGCGCTATGGCGAAGGCGCAATCATGCGCATGGGAGAGGCACACCAGATGGCAGTTGAAGCCATCCCCACCGGTTCCCTCTCGCTGGATATTGCCCTGGGCATTGGCGGCATCCCCCGCGGGCGGATTACCGAAATTTATGGCCCGGAATCATCCGGCAAGACCACCCTCTGCCTGCATATTGTTGCCGAAGCGCAACGGATGGGCGGAACAGCGGCGTATATTGACATGGAGCACGCCCTGGACCCGGTCTATTCCAGCCGGTTGGGCGTGGATGTGGACAGCCTGTATATTTCCCAGCCCGACATGGGTGAACAGGCATTGGAAATCACCGAAACCCTGGTGCGTTCGGGGGCAGTGGATGTGGTTGTGATCGACTCGGTCGCTGCCCTGGT
>JAGVUS010000302.1 GCA_019136175.1 Chloroflexota bacterium
TGGATGACGGACAGGGTGGTTTCAATTCCCATATCCGCCTGTATGAGAATGGCTTCAATCTCCTCCCAGGTATCCTCGCTGATCTGGGTGGCACCAAACATGGAAGCCAATCGTCCAAACGCTGCCTTGCTGGATTTTGCCAGACCTTCTTTCCACTTGTTAAAAAAATCAGCCATTTCCTTGTTCTTTCCTGGTTTTTCCTTGCGGTTTTCAATTATAACATGGGCGGCGGGGGAGCCTTTATGGCAAGCTGTCCACAGCCAGCCTGGATGTCAATTCCCCTGCGCAAACGGATGGTGCAGGGGATGTGATGTTTGGTTAACTCATCGCAAAAAGCCCTGGCGTTTTCTGCTGAGCTGCCAACTCCCTGGTATGCCCGGGTGGGGTTGAGGGAGATCACATTCACATGACAAATGATTCCTCTGATCAACCGGGCAAGCTGGCTGGCGTCCTCAATGCGGTCATTCACACCATTAATTAAAGCCCATTCAAATGTAATTCTGCGACCGGTTTTCTCAACATATTCGCGGCAGGCGGGGATTAATTCCGATAGCGGGTAGGTTTTGTTGATGGGTAGAAGGCTGGACCGCAAGTCATCATTGGCGGCATGAAGGCTGATTGCCAGGTTGACCTGGCGTTTTTCATTTGAAAACCTTTGAATTGCCGGAACCAATCCCACTGTGGATATTGTGAACCGACGAGCACCAAGATTGAAACCATCCGGATCATTCAGGCGATCAATTGCTTCCAGTGTGGCATTGTAATTATGAAATGGTTCACCCATTCCCATAATAACAATGTTGGTTACTTCTTTCCCTTCTTCCTTTAATAATCGGGCGTAATATAAGACCTGTTCCACAATCTCACCGCTGGTGAGATGGCGTTTAAACCCCATTTGTCCGGTGGCGCAAAAAACACAATTCATGGCACAACCAGCCTGGGTGGAAATGCAAAGTGTCTGGCGATGTTCATAACGCATCAGGACTGCTTCAATAGCTTTTCCGTCCGGCAGGTGAAACAAGGTTTTTACTGTTTGTTGATCCCTGGATACCTGCCTGGTACCGATTGTGAATGACCCAAACCTGTATGTCGAACCAATTTGATCCCGTAATCCTGCTGGAAAATTGGAGAAATCCGATGGATTTGACCAGAGGTTTTGATAGATTCCCTGCCAGAGCTGCTTCGCACGGTAAGCGGGCTGCCCGATTGCTTTCATGGTCTCGGCGACTTGCTGCTGAGACTGATCATATACGAGTGGAAGAGAGTTTTTGTTCATAGTCGGCTGACAACTTCAGCCAGGTCGTTGGCAATCATATCCGGCGCGGGTGAATACGCTTCCGCCATCTCTGGTGTGGTAACACCGGAAAGCACCAGGGCAGTTCGCAAACCCATCTTTTGCCCCCCGACAATATCGGTTTCGATCCTGTCACCAACAGCCAGGGTTTCTCCAGGTGCAGTCCTCAGCCGTTTCAATGCCAGGTGATAAAGACCGGGTGAGGGTTTACCGGCGATTGTGGGGGATGTTTCGGATGCTGCTTCAATGGCAGCCAGGATGGACCCGGCACCCGGAACATACCCATTGGGGATTGGGAATGTTCGATCGGGGTTGGTTCCAATGAAAGGAGCTCCACAGCGGATATGATAATTCGCCCGGTTCAGTTTTTCGTAGGTAAATTTTCTGTCCAGACCTGCAACAACAGCAAGAACATGGTCGTCTGCGGGATAAAATCCCTCCACAGCCAGGGCATTGATCAAACCATCCTCTCCCACGATATACACTGGACCCCCGGAAGGGAAACGTTCCTTAAGCAAATCGGCAGCAGCCATGGCGGAATTTACAATTTCATTGAGATGGATTTCCACGCCCAGTTCTGCCAGCTTTTCCTGGAATGCAGGAAGCGTGCGCACAGCATTGTTGGTGGCAAGGATGAATTTGAATCCCTTCCTGCGGATTTCCTGGAAGATTGCTGGAAGATCTCCGATGGGAGAATTATCCTTCCAGATGACTCCATCCATATCGAGAATAAGACTTTTGATAATCATGGACAGTAACCGTTATCCGAATTCAAATCATTGAGCCGGAAAGCCTGCCTGGCTGTCCGGCTCATTTCCATTATTGATATAAAACCTCACTTTTGAGGAGGCGTCAGGACCTGGTCCACCAATCCGTATTCCACGGCTTCCTGGGCAGACAGGTAAAAGTCACGTTCGGTGTCCTTCTCAATTTCAGAGAGCGATTGACCGGTAGCTTCCGAGAGAATTTCGTTCAGGCGGGCTTTCAACCGCAGGATTTCCCGCGCCTGGATCTCGATATCAGATGCCTGTCCCTGGGCGCCACCGAGGGGTTGATGCATATGGATGGTGGCATGGGGCAGGGCATACCGCTGTCCCTTGGTTCCTGCCGCCAGCAGGACAGTTCCAAAAGATGCAGTTACACCCACGGCAACTGTGCTGATCTTGTTGGGAATCATTTTCATGGTGTCATAAATTGCCAGTCCGGCATAGATGACCCCGCCGGGGGAGTTGATGTACATCTGGATTCCCTTTTCCGGGTCTTCCTGGCTGAGGTACAGCAACTGGGCAACAATCAGGTT
>JAGVUS010000026.1 GCA_019136175.1 Chloroflexota bacterium
GGCAACCATTGACCCAGCCAAACTGGTGGTGATGTCATAAACCGCACAACCGGTTTTCCTGCCGCCGCCTGGTATTCAGCAATAAAACCCAACAGGTAAGGAATAAACAAAAAGAGTCCAAGAATGGTTGTTACCCGGGAAGAATAAATCGGCAAAAGGATCAGACCCATCCATAACAATACAGCAAAGCCCTGCACCCTGTGCAGCAACTGGGGAGTGCCCATTGCCCATTCCACATTCCCCCTGTTCCTCAACCAGATGGTGTACAGGAAGATATACTGTGCAATTCCAACAATCAGAACCCAAAATGCCATCAGTTCAAATCGAACAATGACAATGGAACCAACCAGGAAACCCATCGCCCAAAGATGGGTGCGCAGGGTTCTTTCCAGGATGGAGACTTGGCATGCTTCCCGGTTCAACCAGTCACAAAGAAGACCCAGCCCGACACTGGTAAACATGAATATTCCAGGCAGCCAACGCAGCCACCCTTCACCAGGACCGGAAAATGCAAATCCCGCCAGGAAGGCAAGCAAAAGTCCCCGCAGCATCGCCATCCAGATTACCCGCCCCAGCCTGGGATATCGCTTCACATCCAGGGATGGACGATGGTACCTGAGATAATTCCGTAAAATGACCAGTGGATACGCAACAAACAGCAGTGCACCGATTGCCCAATAAGTGGCTGGTTGGTCACTCCATATCTGTCGAAGTCGAATAAAAGCACCCCCAATGGATACCAGGCATATGGTCAAAATTGCCAACCATTCCTGGAGAAGCGGATGCCGGTAGGGAAGCATAAATCTGCCGATCATGGTTTTATTTTACTATTTTCTATTCATGAGTGGGTTCTTTGTATCATCAGGGCGTAGAAATTTCTGCGCCCTGATGATATGTACATTATGCTTTTATCAAGCCAAGGGTCAGTTCTTCACCATCAAATGAATCTGTAATCATGGCTGCACCGGCTGGTGGATTTCCCGCATTCAGTTCCACTGCCAGGGTTTCTGTCATGATGTACTCACGAAAAGCACCAACAGCATCCATCAGTCCGGGGGTTGCCTGATAGTACACCCGGATCCGGTCTGAAATTTCCAGGTCTGCTGTTTTGCGGAGATCCTGCACCCGGCGGACAATTTCACGTGATAGACCTTCTCGGATCAGATCCGGTGTCAGGTCAGTCACCAGGGCTGCCAGGTATGCACCTTCGGATGCCACCGAAAAGCCTTCCTTTGCCTGGACGCGTACTTCCACTTCCTCCGGCAGGATATCAATGTCCTCCCCATTAACAGAAACCTGAAGGGTATTCCCTGCCAGCAGTACATTGGCAGCCGGTTCAGCTTCCATCTCCAGGAGTGCCTTTCGGATGCCAGGGAACTTGCTGCCATATTTTTGACCCAACTGCTTGGGAAGCGGATTGAGTGAATAAGCAACTGCTTCACCGGCAGCGTTCAAAGTCCGGACCTTCTTGACATTTAGCTCATCGGCAAGCACATCCGCATAGGTCTCCACCACGCGGGCTTCTTCTGCGCTGGCAACCGCGAACGCCACTTCTGAAAGCGGCTGGCGCACTTTGCGGTTTGCCTTGTTGCGGGCAGCATGCCCCAGCGATGCCAGCCGCATGACCAGGGCATTTTCGCGATTCAAAACTTCATCAATGGCTATCTCGTCAGCCATGATCCAGGACGCCAGGTGAACTGATTGCGGCGCAGTTTCATCATGCGATCGAACCAGGTTCTGGTAGAGTTCTTCTGCCAGGAATGGCATGGTGGGAGCAAGCAGATGGCTTAGCGTAACCAGTGCTTCATACAAGGTGGCATATGCTGCCTGTTTATCCGAATCGGATTCCGTCTTCCAGAAGCGCCGACGGGAACGCCGCAGCCACCAATTGGATAGCTGGTCAACAAATACCTCAATTGGGCGGGTGGCGCCGATGACGTCATAATTTTCCAATGCATTGGTCACATCGCGCACCAGTGTGTGCAGGGCTGATCGCAGCCATCGGTCCAGCAGGCTGTATTGCGGGATTACACCTGGCTGAGGCTTCCAGCCATCCAGGTTGGCATAATTGACAAAGAAGGAATAGGTGTTCCAGAGAGTCAGGGTAAAATTTCGTACCACTTCACCCACCAACTCGATGGAGAACCGGCGCTCCTGCCCCGGAGGAGAGGCGGTGTACAGGTACCAGCGCATTGCATCTGCCCCGTACTGGTTCAGCACATCCCAGGGATTAACAACATTCCCGCGGTGCTTGGACATTTTCTGCCCTTCCCCATCCAGGATCAAACCAAGGCAGATGACATTCTTAAAGCAGATCTGGTCAAACAACAATGTACTGATGGCATGCAGGGTGTAGAACCAGCCCCGGGTTTGATCCACCGCTTCGCAGATGAAATCTGCCGGGAATTGCTGCTGGAATGTATCCGTGTGTTCAAACGGATAATGCCACTGCGAAACAGGCATGGAACCGGAATCGAACCACACATCAATCAATTCCGGAACCCGATTCATCTTCCCACCACATTTTTCACAACGCCAGCGGAGTTCATCCACGTGCGGGCGATGCAAATCCAGGTCGCTGAGATCGCGTCCCCCAGCGCCCAGTCCACATTATTGGACAACCAGTTGCCAAATCTGCCATTCTTGATGTGACCGGGATACCAGTTGATTTCATCGTTCAACGCCACAAGGCGGTCTTTAAACTGGCTGGTACGGATATACCAGGTGGGACGGGCATAATACAAAAGCGGTGTATCACAACGCCAGCAGAAGGGATACGTGTGGGTGTATGTCCCGGCACGGAATAATAAACCGCGGCGATGTAAATCTTCTGTGATGGAAGGATCAGCATCCTTCACGAACACACCTGCCCAAGGGCGGACATCGGGGATGAAGGTGCCATCCCCGGCAACTGTCATTAAGACTGGAAGATTATATTCAATTGCCATGTTCATATCGTCCGCGCCAAACGCCGGTGCAATATGAACCAGCCCGGTGCCATCCTCCGTGGTAACAAAATCCGCCAGAACAACAAAATGCGCCGGTTTGTCAGGCAAAAGGAAGGTAAAGAGGGGACGGTATTGTTTGCCTTTCAGGTGTTTTCCCTTAAATCGTTCCACAACCCGGAAGTCTTCCCCACCCAATACCTTCTCCACCAGTGGCTCCGCCAGGATCAGCCGTTCCATCCCGCCTTCGGGAAGGGGTCGTTCCACCGTGACATATTCAACATCCGGTGAGGCAGCCACGGCTACGTTGGCAGGCAGAGTCCAGGGTGTGGTCGTCCAGACCAGCAGGGAAGTATTGGGCACATCCACCAGCGGCATGCGCACAAAAACCGAAGGGTCGGTCGCTTCCGAGTAACCTTGCGCCACTTCATGGTCGGAAAGCGGCGTCCCACAGCGGGGACAATATGCCACCACCTTGAATCCCTGGTACAGCAGCCCGCGCTCCCAATAATTTTTCAGGATCCACCAGATGCTCTCGATATACTCATTTTTGTACGTGATATATGCTGTGTCCAGGTCCACCCAGTACCCAATCCGGTCAGTCAGCCGTTCCCATTCCTGGATATACGCAAAAGCGGACTCCCGGCAAAGCTCATTGAAACGATCGATGCCGTATTCCTCAATCTGTTGTTTATTGGTAAAGCCCAGCTTCTTCTCCACTTCAATTTCCACCGGCAGACCATGGGTATCCCAGCCGCCTCTCCGGCTGACATGGTATCCACGCATGGTTTTGTAGCGCGGGAAAATGTCCTTGAATGCACGCGCCAGGACATGGTGAACACCGGGTCTCCCATTCGCAGTCGGCGGACCTTCAAAGAAAACATATTCCTCTCCCCCTTTCCGCTGCTGCATGGTTTCATGGAAGATGTGATGGGATTTCCAAAATCGCAGAACACCTTCCTCCAGGATTGTGACATTGAGTTTTGGGGATACGGGTTTAAACATTCAACCTCCAAAAAATTACAAAGATGTTAAAACAAATCGCCTCCGCCCACCAGGGACGAGAGGCAACCCGCGGTACCACCCTGTTTCTCCGGCATGGATGCCATGCCCGGAGCACTCATCCGGTACATCTGGCTTGACAGATCATACCAGCGCCTGGAATAACGGCTGGCGATGCCGGCGCACCTACTTGCAGGATAGCCACCTTGCGTTCAGCTTGCAGCTCCGGAAGGATTTTCTGTTCTTTGGGCTGCCCCGGCTCTCACCTGTTCCGGGTTCGCTGCCAGCACCGCACGGACATACTCGTTTCCATCACAGCTTTTGCAGTCAAATTATGCCACAAAAATTC
>JAGVUS010000448.1 GCA_019136175.1 Chloroflexota bacterium
GCACATGGCATTTGGTGAATTGCTTCCGAAAGAAGTACTTTGATGAATGGGTGAACAGTTTGAGAATCGGCTGGAATAATTGCCCACACCTGGTCAATACCTTCCCAGATGTTCTGATCCGGGGTCGTTTTTTCCCAGGCGGATGAAGTCATTGTGCTGGGAGTGGATATTGTAACAAGTTGGATGGCATACACATCGCGTTTCTGATGGAGAAAATCGCGAATTGATTCCAATAAAGGCATCCTGGAGGGATCAATGACCAATATTATTTTTTGCATTTGCTGTTTGATAATCGAACAGAAGTTTAGATTGGTATCCTCAGTGCTTTCACCATCATGGTAACTGTATCTGCGCGGGAAATGGGTTCTTCAGGATAAAACAGGTTGTTTTTTACATCAAGGGCGGTGATGAATCCGTTTTCAACCGCCTTTTCAATATACGGGGCAGCCCAATAATTCGATGGTACATCTGGAAACACCCCTTTGTAATTGGGAGTGCTGCTTTCAGAAGGTTCAACGGCTTTCATGATGCTATAGACAGCGCTTGCGCGGGTGGCGCCCATCTCAGGCCAAAACTTCCCTCCCTTGGGCGCAGTGGTTAACCTGAAATGATAGTTCTCTTCCACGTAAGAAGAAAGCCATTGATCCCGTGGAATATCGGTATAAATTTCACCAGATGCCGGGCGCGGTTCATATTTGGGTCCCCATTTGCACCGGAGTGCAAAAATTGCCAGTTGGGCGCGTGATAAAATATCCTCCGGGGCAAAATAACCACCATCGTATGTGATTTCATATCCGGCATTGATGGCAGCGATTAAATACGGGTAAGCAGGATGTGTTTTGGGTACATCATAAAGCAAGTGTTCAGAGGAGGTTTCAGCTTCCTGCTCTGTTGGGGTGGATATTTGACCATCCAGTCGGGTGTCTTGGTCCTGCATGGCTTTTTGATATGCAGCAACCACTTCGTCTGCGGGACCAATATCCAGAACATGTCCGTGATCCAGCCATAAAGCGCGTTTGCAAAAGGATCGGATTGTGTCCATACTATGGGACACAATCACGATGGTGGTGCCCTCTTTCTGGAATCCATTCATCCTTTCCAGGCATTTGTACTGAAAGCGTGTATCTCCGACGGACAGGAGTTCGTCCACCAGTAATATTTGCGGGCGTTTGGCAACCGCAACAGCAAAGCCCAGGCGCGCCTGCATACCGGTTGAATAGGTCCGTATGGGTGCGTCCATGAAATGTTGAAGTTCAGCGAAATCAACAATCCATGGATAAAGTTCTTCCATTTCATTACGGGAGCGTCCAAGAAGTGCACCGTTAAGATAGACATTTTCCCGCCCTGTTAATTCAGGGTGAAATCCCGCGCCCAGCTCAAGTAAGGGGGCAATTAATCCGCGCGATTTGATATGACCTTCCGTTGGGACCAATACCCGCGCCATGGCTTTCAGCATTGTGCTCTTACCGGCGCCGTTTTGCCCGATTACCCCAAAAATTTCACCTGAATAGATGTCAAAATCGACATGTTTTAATGCCCATAATTCTTCATATCGTATTCTTCGCTGCAACCAGCGAATGGTATATTCCTTGATGGTCGAAATTCGTTCCCGCGGGATTCGGTAACATACGCCAACATTAATAAACTGGATGACTGGTTGGTTTGATATTTTGGGGGTCTTTTCCAGACGGTTAAGCTCGGTAGGCATATTCACTGACCTTTCGCGTGAAGATGTACCACCCCACAATTAATGTAAATATGGCTATCAGAAAAGTGGTAATCCATGTTTCCAGGCTGGGGATTTGACCTTTGAAAATCGGTTCCTGGAAGCAACGGACAAAGTAATAAACTGGATTAAGCTTTGTAATAAACTGGAAGCGTTCGGGGATAATTTCTGGTGGATAAATGATAGGCGTGGCATACATTCCCATCATCAGAACAACTTCATAGATTGGCATAATATCCTGGAAATAGACGACAATTGTGGATAATATGAAACCAACCCCCATCGCAAAAATGGTCAGTGCGAGGATGGAAACCGGCAGGATGAGCATGCTGCTTGTGATGGGAGTGCGGGTGATTAACATGATGATCAGCAGAGGAACCATTGATAACCCCATATTCACCAATCCACTGCCCGTTGTCGAAACCACAAAGATTGCCTTGGGCAGGTAAATTCGTTTTAATAGGTCACCGCTCCATAGCATCTCGCCCATCGCCAGGTTTGTGGTACTTGCAAAAAAGTTCCATGCCAGTAAACCCGAAAGGATATAGACTGGATAATGTTCAATTTGAAACCGAAATAATGTTGAGAAAACAATGGTTAAGACCAGCATGGTCAGCAGGGGGTTGAGCATTGTCCAGATCACCCCAAGTGCCGACCGCTTGTACCGTGTTTTAATTGAACGGCTGATCATTTGCCGAGCCAGCTCGCGGTAATGAATTAATGCCAAAAATTCAGTGACAAATGAATTGGCATGACGGGCGGAATCATACAGGTAATCAGAATCAGCCATGGTGGATATCCCTGATGCAGCCCTAAAAATTCTCCTGCATCGATGTGTCTCCTGGTTCTGTAAAAGTGTTCGGCA
>JAGVUS010000060.1 GCA_019136175.1 Chloroflexota bacterium
TGTGGGGCTGCCCTTCCTGCCGCTGCTGGGGGTGCCGCCTGCCGCCCGCCTGCTGCGCCGCCTGGCACACCGACTGATTGGCGAGGATGTCACCGCGCTGGACCTGGACGAGACGCAGTGGCACGAATATGCTGTGGAGTGGCAGCCGCGGGGGGTGGTGTGGCGGGTGGACGGGTGGGAAGCGTTCCGCACAGCAGTTTCACCGCGCCCGCCGCTGGGCGTGGTGATCTGGGTGGACAACCAGTACGCCGCCTTTCCCCCCGGCGGACAACTGAAGCTCGGCTTGCTGCCAAGCCCGCAGCCCGCCTGGCTGGAGGTGTGCGATGTGCGGGTGGAGCCGGGTGGGGAAACCTAAATCCACCGCAGGATGCCGGCAAAGACAACCAGCATGCCCGCGTTGAGCGCCGCCAGTCCGCCAATAAACCGGCGCTGGACGGCAGGCTTCCAGTCATAACAACAAAATGCCGCCAGGAAGAACGGAATATAGACGGTAATGAACACGGGGATCGCCCCCCACCACGGGTACACCCACACGAAGGCGGGGGTTTTTGCCAGGAAGATCTCAAAGATGGCAAAGAAGGCGGCGTTTCCTACGGCAAACACCAGCCGGTTGTTGATTCCCAGCAGTTTTGCCCTGGGGTCGGCGGGCAGCAGCTTCGAAAGGATCAACCCGGCAACGGAGAACATCAGACTCAACTCCACACCCACCCCCACCAGCAGCAGGAATGCCGTACCGGTCGGCACCGTCCACAGCGCATGCCCGCTGAAGTGCTGAATCAACGCGTTGAGGATTTCGAAGAACCAGTGGGTCATATAGAGCGCCAGCCCGGCTGCCACGCCCTTCCAGTTCTGGTTGGAAATTTCATTAAGGTAGATGTACATCACTGCAGCGAGCAGCGGAATGACGTACCACTGAAAATTTTCACCGCTGCGCAGGATTGCCAGCGCCTGGGTGGTGGCTTTGGGATGGTTCATGGGGTCTCTCCTTTCAGGATTGGGGCGGGTCAGGGCAGACTGCCTCGATCTGCCGCAGCATTTCGGGGTCCTCGCGCAGCAAGCCAACAGGCGGCAGGCGGCGCAGCAATTCCAGCCAGAGCGGTTCGGCGGCAAAAATGCGGGCAAAGAGCGGCAGCGCTTCCGCCGTCCTGCCCAGGTCTGCCAGGGTGACGGCGTGCCAGAAGGGCAGTTCCAGCATCTCCGGCGCCATGCCCGCAGCGGTGCGGTAGGCAGCCAGGGCGGTTTCGGTATCGCACCCGGCAAGGGCGGCATCCCCGGCGTTCATCCAGTCATAGGCGCGCTGGATGGCAGCCAACCGGCGCAATTCCGCCAGTGGATCGGGGGCATCATCCACCCGCAGGTCCATCAGCACACCCTGCCAGCGCGCCCCGGCAGGCTTGCCTTCCACGATCTTCAGCGCCGCCGACTGCCTGCCGCGGATGTCGCCGCCCTCCGCCTGGGCGGCATCCAGCGCTGCCAGCAGGCGGTCTGCCAGGTCACCCGGCGCGGCAAGGTACGCCTCCGCCATGGCGCCCCAGACGGTATCCTTCAGCATCATGTTTGCCTGGACGGAGAAACCCTCCCCCGTCCGGTGTCCGGCGGCAGCAATGCAGCGGCTGCCGGTATGCGCGGCAGCCTGCCCGGCAGCATCCACCAGCGCCACCTGGCGCAGCTCGCGCTCCCCATCGGCTGCCAGCAGACCCGCCAGCGCCAGCCCGGCGGGCTTTCCGGCGCGCAGCAGTTCCAGTCCCAGCGGACCGTGGCTGACCTCAACCATCGCCTGGGTTGCCACCGCTCCCACGCCCGCCTCCAGCCAGATCACCAGCGAGCCGACCGAGAACCAGTGCGACTGCACCGCCGCGCCCAGCTGCCCGCTGACGGGGTCACGTGCCACAATGGAAAACGTGTGGGCAAGTTTCTGCGTTTTCATGCTCCCTCCTCCCAATACCGGATCCAGGCATGCACCGAGCGGTTCATCTCCACCGAAAAATCCGCCGTGAATTTGCGCAGGTAGTTCGCCTGCCCGGCATTTTGCGCTCCGTTCGGCGGCGGATTGGCGGCAAAGCGTTCCTCCAGCGGCTGCATCATCTCCGCCAGTTCGGCAGGCTCCAGCCGGTGATAGGTGTTTTCATGGACGATGAAACGCTGGTCAAACCGGCTGACCGGCGCACCCGGCGCGCTGCGCGGGTAACCAAAGCACAACAGCGTCACCGGGAAGGTGTAGCGCGGCAGGTGGAACATCTGCCGGACGGTTTCGGCATTTTCCAGGATATCGCCGATGTAGCACGAGCCAACGCCCAGCGATTCCGCCGCAATCACAGCTGTTTGGGCGGCAATCAGCGCATCGCAGCAGGCAAGCACCAGGTCGCCTGCCTGGGGGGTGCGCGGTTCCCGTCCCAGCCCGGCAGCAAACTGCGGTGCACCGGTCTTCTCGTAGTAGTCCATCCAACGCTGGTAATCCGCCAGGAAGAGCAACACCAGCGGGGCTTTGGCAAGGAAGGGCTGGTTGTCGCAGGTGACCGCCAGTTGATCCTTCAACGCCTGGTCGGTGACTTCAATGATCGAGTAAAGCATCATGTTTCCGGCGGT
>JAGVUS010000216.1 GCA_019136175.1 Chloroflexota bacterium
CGGCAGAATCTTCCTGGGATGTACCTGCCAGAACGGAAAACAACCGTTCCAACCAGCCAACGGTTGACAGGGTGTGTTCCCAAACATCCAGGGTGTGTGGAGCAGTCTGCTTTAATCCCTGTTGTTCCAATAATTCGGGGAGGATGTATTCCAGTGCACCCAGTTGATCCAGCAGGCGGATTCCTGTCGTCGTTTTCTCGCCAGACAGGATGTGGAAAAATTCATCGCGCACCCGCTCGCCAGAGATGCGATTGAGACCGGCAGCAGATGCCCGCAGGAGAGCCACTGTGTTCGGGTGAATTCTGAGATTCATCTGGACAGCCAGCCGAACCCCGCGCAGGATTCGCAACGGATCATCTTCCAGGCTGGTTGGTGAACAGGCTCGCAGGATGCCTTCCCGAATATCCCGGGCGCCACCCAGCGGATCGATCAATACCCCTGGCTGGTAAATATCCAGGGCAATGGCATTGATTGTGAAGTCGCGCAGGCGCAGATCTTCCTCCAGGGTTGGCGCGCGCCATCCGGCAAAATCCACCACCAGGGTGTTTTTATCGCCGGGGAGCAGCACCCGGGCGGTGTCACGGTCATGGTCGAGGACAAAAAAAGTTCCACCCAGCCGGTTTGCCACACTGCGCGCCAGGGGAATGGCGTTCACCTGGACAGTAAAATCCAGGTCGTGGATGGGCTGCTGGAGCAATGCGCTTCGGATGGCACCGCCGACAAGATACACTCCCTGATCCTGCCGGGCATTTTTTCTCAGGGCATCAAAAAGTTCAGGAAAACCCCAATCCTCCGGGTTCATCGGAATCATCGCTTCCCCCGCGGTTGCGGGTCTGGCATCAGGTCGTCTCCGGGTGGAACTTATCCAGGTCCACAACACCGATGAAAGGCAGGTTGCGGTAATACTCATCCACATCCAGCCCATACCCGAAGACAAACTTGTTGGGGATGGAAAAGCCTGTATATCGGATGGGAACAAAAACTTCCCTTCGTTCTGCTTTATCCAGCAAGGTGCAGACTTCCAGGCTCTTGGGCTTGCGGGTGGAAAGCAATTCCAGCACGGAAGCGATGGTATTGCCGCTGTCGATGATGTCTTCCACGAGCAGGACATGATAATTGTGAATATCGGACTTTAAGTCCAGCGTGATTCGCACGGAACCGGAGGACTCAAATTTCCCCACGCCATAAGAAGATACCGCCATGAATTCCACCATGTGAGGGACAGTCATGTGGCGAATCAGGTCCGTTAGAAACATCACCCCGCCGCGCAGGATGCAAAGCAACAGCAAGGGTTCGCTACCCCGGTAGTCCGCGCTGATTTGTGCACCCAGTTCCTGGACACGTTTCTGTAAATCTGCTTCGCTGATCAGCACTTCCCCAAGAAAATCATGATAGTCCTGCATATGATCCTTTGCTCCTGTTAATCGCGCGGTACTTCATGGTGTTTCCGGCAGCGCGCCTCGTACATTTCGGCAGCACCAACAATGATCACCGGGTCATCATATCTTGCCGGTTTGCCATTGACCAGCCGTTGGGTGCGGCAGGCGGGTTCACCGCATATCATGCAGATTGCCTGCAGCTTGTCCACTTTTTCAGCCATTGCCATGATGGCTGGCATGCACCCAAAAGGCTCCGCCCGGAAATCCGTATCCAGCCCGGCAACAATCACACGGATTCCCCTCTCTGCCAGCAGCTGTACAATCTGGATGATTTCATCGTCAAAAAATTGAGCTTCATCCACGCCAACCACGGTGGTGTCTGGATCGAGGTTGGTCAGGATATCAGTGGATTTCTGGATGGGAAGGGCATCAAACTGTGTTCCGGCATGGGAGGTCACTTTTTCCACCTGGTAGCGGTTGTCAATAACGGGTTTAAAAACCTGGATCTTTTGCCGGGCAATGGTTGCCCTTCGCAGCCGCCGGATCAATTCGTCGGTTTTTCCACAAAACATGGATCCGGTGATGACTTCCACTGAGCCTGAATGATGCTTCATGTACAACTCCTGGAATGGAATAGCTTGATTCTACCCCATAAATCCCTTGATGGGAGTTTATTTTTGATGCCTGCTGTTTCAGCTTGCCTTTTCTTGCAGAAACCGTTAACATGTACACAGTTCTGAAATCCATCCCTGGAGTTGCATATGACTCACTTGAAAATCGGCGATCCCGCACCAGATTTTTCCCTCCCCTCCCACCTGGGGAGCAATATCCGGCTGAGCGATTTGCGAGGAAAAAACGTAGTCCTGGCATTCTTTCCGCTCGCCTGGACACCCATCTGAAGCAGCCAGATCCCGTCTTATGAGGCAGTAAGTGCCAAGTTTGCGGGATTAAACACCCAGGTTCTGGGTGTCAGCGTGGATCATGTTCCCTGCCTGCAAGCCTGGGCGGAAAGCCTGGGCGGCATTCACTACCCGTTATTAAGCGATTTCTGGCCGCATGGTCAGATGTCGAATGAATACGGAGTGCTGCGGGCGGAAGGATTTTCTGAGCGGGCGATCTTTGTGATTGACCGGAAGGGGTTGATCCGGTACATTGATATTCATGATATTGGAAACCAGCCTTCCAATGCAGAACTGTTCCGTGTTCTGCGGGAAGTCGACCCGGAGGCATCCGCCCGGTTTCCAGAGCAACAGCCGGATCAAGTTGCCCTGCCGCATGGCGGCATTGTCATGTATTGCACGCCCTGGTGTTCGGATTGCAGGAATGCCCGCGCCTGGTTGAAGGCGAACAACCTTCCTTATACTGAGGTGGACATCACCACCACACCGGGTGCGGCGGAGCAGGTGGAAGCCTGGGCACATGGCAACCAGACCACCCCTACCTTTGATATTGACGGTGTCATTGTGGTGGACTTTGACGAAGCCCGCCTGCGGGAGGTGCTGAAAGACCGGTTGAAATAGGCGGCGGTGTTGTAAAATGGAACCCCCATCCTTCAGATTCCAATTATTGGGGCAGCTTGCAGTCCTGGTATCGTGAAGAAATACCAAGAATTCGGATTTTGTTGTATACTATTTGATCATGACGGGACACTTGAAACGCCGCTGTACTTTCCCCGTCCGGCAGGATCAGCACTTCCTTTACCATTAAACTTAGAGAGGGTTTGCCCATGAAGGTATCGGTTTCACAACAACAGTTGGCACATGGTCTTGGTGTAGTCTCCCGGGCAGTCAATCCCCGCAGCACCCTGCCGGTTTTGGGAAATATCCTGATTGCAACCGACGAGGGTCGCTTACGCCTTTCCGCCACCAACCTGGAACTGGGGATTACATGCTGGATCCCCGCCCAGATTACCGAGGAAGGCTCGGTTACCATGCCGGCTCGCACCTTTACCGACCTGATCAGCACTTTCCCCAATGATACTGTCGTCATGAATTTGGATGCGCGCACCCAGACGATGACCGTCCGCTGCGGATTTAACAGCACGGATATCAAGGGAATTGACGCTCAGGAATTCCCTCCCATTCCTGTTCCCGATCTTTCTGCAGGTGTAACCCTCAACATGGCGGATTTTCGCGAGATGATTCAGCAGGTGGTTTTTGCTGCGTCCACGGATGAAACCCGCCCGGTTCTGCAAGGTGTGATGACAACAATTGCCAACAATGAAGTTGCGCTGGCGGCAACGGATGGCTTCCGCATTTCCATCCGCAAACTGCCGCTTGCTGCGCCCTTTGAAAAAACCTATAACCTGATTATCCCTGCCCGTGCGCTCAGCGAATTGGCGCGGATTGCCGTGGATGGCGATCAGACCCTCACCATGAATGTTCCCCCCGGGCGCGGGCAGGTGATTTTCCACCTGAAGAATACCGAGGTGGTCTCCCAGTTGATTGATGGGAACTTCCCTGATTATCGCGCCATCATCCCGCGGAGTTTTAAAACCCATACGGTCCTATCCCGCGGGGAATTCCTGAACGCCTGCAAACAGGCGGAAATTATTGCCCGCGAGACGAACAATGTCATCCGGATGGAAATCAAAACCAACCCGGATCGCCCCGGCGAGATCAAGATTTCGGCACAGGCGGAACAAACCGGTTCTTCTGATGTGAACCTGGATGCCAACGTGGATGGGGAGGGCATCACCATTGCCTTTAATGTCCGCTTCCTGCGGGAAGTCCTGGATGTTGTCAAAACCCCCAGCGTCGTCCTGGAGACCAATGCTCACAACACCCCGGCAATCCTCAAACCGGTGGGCGATGATACATTTACCCATGTGATTATGCCGATGCATCTGGGCTGATGAAATATTTTACAGTCAATCCTGACAAGCTGAGCCGTCTTTACCTCACGCTGGGTCAGTATCCGTTGCTCAGCAACCGTATTCGCGCCGCCATGCGGCGCGAATTGTTTGAAAACGGCTTTATTCAGCCGCAGGTGTTTGAACTGGAAGTGCGTGATTATTCCATCCAGACCCAGCGGCTGGCAGGGTTGCGCAATCCCTATGCTGAGGAACCGGCGGATGTCTGGGAGTTCCGGTTAAACCAGGTGCGCGAGTACCTTACCGATATCCTCTTTGCGGATTTTTGTTCATTGGAATCCCTGGAGAAAATCATCCAGCAGATCCTCTCCAATGAGGGTGTTCAGGTCTCGCCGGAGGTAGCCCTATCGGAGAACCCGGAATTGTCTCCACTGGACCAGGTGCTGGAACAGGCACTGGAGATTGAGCGGATGCCCGCAGCCACCCGCGCCCGCTACGAAGCCCGCCTGGAGGAATCCAAGGTGGTTCTCATCCGTGCTCTCATCAGCGATCAGTTGCGGTATATTGCAGTTGCCAAACAATATTTCCATGTCCAGGACCTGGCGGAAATCCGCCGCCGCAGAATTGGCACCGGGCGGATTGGCGGCAAAGCTGCCGGCATGATGCTTGCCTACCGGATTCTAATTGAAGCACAGGAGTCTGAAGGGGATGCATCCAATGGATTTGGCTGCCTGCGGGTGCCGGAATCCTGGTTCATTGGCTCGGATCTTTTATACACTTTCATGGCGCTTAACCACCTCTTCCACTGGAACGACCAAAAATACAAGACTGAATCGGAAATGCGGGCGGATTATCCGCTGATTGTGGAAGAATTTGAGCAGGGGCAGTTTCCCCAGGATTTTCTTGAAAGCCTGCGGATTCTGTTGCGCCAGCTTGGGAAAACCCCCATTATTGTCCGCTCATCCAGCCATTTGGAAGACAATTTCGGTACCGCCTTTGCAGGAAAGTACGAGAGCATTTTCTGCCCCAACCAGGGGTCACTGGATGAAAACCTGGATGTACTGACGCGCGCCATTGCTCATATTTATGCCTCCACGTTAAATCCAAATGCCCTGCTATATCGGCGATCGCGCGGATTGCAGGACTATGATGAACGCATGGCAATTCTCCTGCAGGTTGTGCAGGGGGAGCAATTTGGACGATATTTTCTGCCACATGGTGCGGGGGTGGCATTCAGCCGGAACCTGTACCGTTGGGCTCCGCAAATCCGGCGGGAGGATGGCTTTGTACGGCTGGTTTGGGGTTTGGGTACCCGTGCCGTGGATCGGGTTGGGAATGATTACCCCCGCCTGGTGGCACTCAGTCACCCCAGGCTGCGCCCATCCACCGACCCCAGGTCGGTGCGGCGGTATTCACAGCAGTATGTGGATGTGATTGATCTGAAGGAGAATACATTTAAAACCCTGCCGGTAAACGAGGTAATCAGTCCCCGGTATCCGCCGCTGCGCTACCTGGTGCAGGTGGATGAGGATGGATATCTCAGTTCCATCCGGTCGTCCACCAGTGGGATTCAGCCCAGTCAGATGGTCCTGACCTTTGAAGATTTACTGGGGCGAACCAAATTTGCCGACCACGTGCGTGCCATGCTGCACCGGCTGGAGGAGGCGTATCATTCACCGGTGGACATGGAATTCACCCTTCATGTTGAGGGATTGGACACCGGGCAGCCGCAGGTCTGTGTATCGGTTCTTCAATGCCGACCGCAAAGCCAGTTGCTGGTTTCGGAGCATGCCGCTCTGCCACCGAAATTGCTCCCGGAGGACGTTATCTTCCTGACGCGGTTTGTGGTCCCGCAGGGCTACATCTCCCGGGTGGACTACGTCCTGTTTGTCACACCGGAAGGATATTTTTCCCTGCCCAGCGCCAATGCCCGCAGCGAGCTTGTGCGTGCCATTGGACGGTTAAATGCAGCCCTGGCTGGCAGGAACTTCATCTGTGTGGGTCCCGGTCGCTGGGGATCATCCAACCCGGATTTGGGCGTTTCCATTGATTATGGGGATATCTATCATGCCCGGTCACTGGTGGAGCTGGCAGGTGAGGGGATCGGATTGCCGCCCGAACCTTCTCTTGGGACACATTTCTTTCAGGACCTGCTGGAAGCCCAAATTTACCCACTGGCTATTTACCTGGATGATCCCAAGAACTCTTTCAACCGGGATTTCTTTTACAAGACGCCCAGCATTGCAAATGAATTTACACAGATCCCCCCGGAACTGGAACCAACCTTGCGGCTGATTCCGGTTGCGAAGTATCGTTCCGGGCATCATATCCGGATTGTCATGGATGACAACGAATCCCAGGCGGTGGCATTCCTGGAACCGGATCCATCCCTCTAAATTCAATCCATGATACCGGGGTTAAAATTCATGTCCACAGAAACGGCAAACCTTGGCGCGTACCCGCACCATCTCAGCACACCGTGGACATTCCTTGTAATCTGCGGGGTTGTAGGGTTGAGTTGGACCTGTCATACCGCCAAATGGATCGTTGTTCACGGCAGGGGTTGGTTGAGTACCTGCGCCCAGTTCTTCCACCCGTGGTGCTCCATGGAGTTCTGCGGTTTCAATGGCTCCTGCGCGCATGGCGGAAACACCAACATTTGCCTGAACAACCTGTTGAACTTCGGCTGATCCAAGGTCAACACCGAGGGGCTTAACGCCTTCCTCGCGCAGCTTATTGATTTCGGTTCGGAAGAATTGCATCCACTGCTGGCTGTCACCGGTTGGCTCCAGTGCCAGCAACTCCCGGGGTAAATCAAGCCGCCCGGCTTCGCTCACCAGTTCTGCTGTCCAGAATCGGGCTGTAAAATCGGACCGGACTGCCACATTGCTGGTCTCAATGGAGTCGACCATGGACTTGCCTACCCTGATGTCAGAACGGAAAAGGTTGCCTTCGAGTTCAATCAGGATTGCCTGTGAGCGGAACCGGACGATCTCAAATAGTGACCGGGTCCGGCGCACAAACCGGCTGCCGTTGGAGGAAATCATCAGACCCAGGAAAAACAACCCTGCCAGCGGGATGGTCACCATGCCATCCATTGCGCCTGGAATGACCGCAAATAATTGTATTGCAGCCCCGATTATATAGAATGCCCAGCCAACTGCAAGCAGGATGTAACCGCTTAAAGGTCCTGCCTGCTCCTCTGCTTTTGGTTGGCGTTCAATGATTAAAAATCCGGAGAAGTTACCCACATCTCCCACGACGGGAGAGGAAATTTGATCCGCCCCCTTGTACACCCGGTTGAGGAATCCCTCCCACCGGAGGGGGATTGCCAGGTCGGGCAGGCGGGCGAATATTTGGGATGGATGACCAAAACCGCGATAATGTTCAGTACTCTCCTGGGCAGTGGTACTGGGTTGCCCTCTTGGCACCATCATGAAACCTACCACAAGTTCCACAGCCCCGGCTGCCAGTTGAACGGCAACCATCAACAGGATGGGCATCACCCACCTCGAAGTGGATGAACCGGAAATTCCCAATTGATCGCGCATGAAGAAAAAAACCACCACGATGATCACCAGCAAAATGATGCCGCTGATCCTGCCCCCCAGGCTTTTTCCAAGGTCATTGAAGATTGCCTTTCGGGCGGGGGAAATGAATCGCGTGTTGTATCCGAAAATCCAGCGGAATTTTTTCAGCGTTTCGTCATCCCCATAGATATTAAGCGTCCGTTGGCGGAACCCATGTGCCACTTCGTAATAATCCCGGTAATCTTCAGGCACTTTTGCGGGTCGAAGGGGGGAAATCCATTCGGATATTCCGCTGATCACAAATTTTAACCCTTGAATTCCATAAATCAAGATCACACCCATTGCAACCAAAGCAATGAGCGTTGTGTAGGTAAGCTCATAATCTCCGGAAAACCGTAGAAGACGACGAAATTGATTAAGAATACTGAAAACTGCCATCACACAGAACAGGATCGTTAATCCCCCCGCCACGATTTGCGCCAGGGTAACAAAGATTGGTGGACGGCGAACTTCCAGCCGCTTGGAACTATACCCCTCGTTCATCGGTTGCCTCTTGTTGTGAATGAAATCTTAATGAAATCTTGGAGAAGGTTATTATATATCAAAAACGGGATGGTAATTAACCATCCCGTTTCTGGTTTTTTGAATGAATGACCAGCTTACCTGTTAATCAGGAATGCCCAAATCCACCACAACAGGATCATCACAATTCCAATGCCAAACCGGGTGACACCCGCCCAGCCACAGCCCATCGCCAGGTTGCGGGTTGATTCCCACGCCTTGCGCCAGTCCTTGATGCGGATGAGTTCCACCAGGAAAATTCCGACCATGGCAAGTACCAGACCGCCGAGCGGCGGCATGAGAAGGCTGCCGATGATACCACCCAGCAGTGCCACACCAACAGACAACCAGCTGGCGCCTGTCTTTCGGGCTCCTGCTCCCATGAAAAGATTGTCCACAACGTTCCCGAACAACATCAGCAGGGTGATGATGCCAAACAGAATACCCGACCAGATGTCAAAGCCGGTGACCAATCCATAAACCAGTGCCGCCACCCAGATGATGGTTAATCCAGGGATCACCAGTGTGAGCAAGCCAAACAACCCCACCAGCATGACAGCCAGGACAACAATTTGCAGGGCAACTTCTCCAATGATTTCCATGGATTACCCCTGGGATTCAATGCGTTCCACGCCGCCCATCCAGGGGCGCAGGACGTCTGGAACGATGACAGAACCATCCTTCTGCTGGTAGTTCTCCAGGACGGCAATCAGGGTGCGCGGCAAACCCAGCCCGGACCCGTTAAGAGTATGCACCAGGCGGACTTTTCCGCCGTCAGACGGGCGGTATTTAATGTTTGCCCGGCGTGCCTGGAAATCCCCCACGTTGGATACCGAGGATACTTCCAGCCACTCGCCCAAGCCCGGCGCCCAAACCTCCAGGTCATAAGTGATGCGGGCATTGAACCCCAGGTCTCCCGTGCAAAGGCGCAGCACCCGGTAGGCGAGCCCCAGTTCTGCACAGGTCTGGCTGGCATCTGCCAGCATTTTCTCCAGCTCCTGCTGCGACTCTTCAGGGCGGCAGTAGATGTACATTTCCACTTTATCAAACTGGTGCCCGCGCTTGATGCCGCGCACGTCCCGCCCGGCGCTCATTTTTTCCCTTCGGAAGCAGGGGGTGTACGCAGTATAGCGCAGGGGCAGGCTGGCGTCTTCCAGGATTTCTTCCATGTGCATACCGGTCAGGGGGACTTCGGCAGTAGGCACCATCCAGAGGTCCTCCTCGGCGTCATGATACAGGTTGTCGGCAAACTTGGGAAGTTGTCCGGAGGCAAACAGCGTCCCACTCCGTACCATAAAGGGTGTGTATTTTTCCTCGTATCCCTGGCGGATGTGCAGATCGAGCATCCAGGCAATTAACGCCCGCTGCAGCCGTGCACCTGCACCGGAAAGGATATAGGAACGCGAGCCGGTAATCTTCACGCCCCGGTCAAAATCAAGAACACCCAGTGTAGGACCCAGGTCCCAGTGCGGCAGGGGGTTGAAATTGAAAGTGCGCGGTTCGCCCACCATTTGAATGACCTGGTTGTCATGTTCGTCCTTGCCGTAATGGGTTTGCGGGTCCGGGATATTGGGGATGACAGCCACCAGGGTGCGCAGGTCCTCATCCACCTGGCGAATGCGTTCATCCAGCTGGTCAATTTCATCGCCCACCAGCCGCATTGCATCGATTTTCGCCTGGCGTTCGGCGGGGTCCTTCATCTTTCCAATTTCACGGGAAACGGTGTTCCGTTCTGCTTTGCGTTCCTCCACCCGGGCAATTAATGTGCGGCGTTCCACATCCAATGCCTGGATGGAATCCACAACACCGGCATCCATCTGGCGGTCCTGCAGGGACTTGCGGACCAGATCCGGTTGTTCGCGTAAAAGATTGATGTCGAGCATGGTTTCCTCCTTGCCTTCATGAAACAAATAGCCCCGCACTCGTGCAGGACGAGGGGGGATTGCTCGTGGTGCCACCTGCTTTTACCGCCCAAACCGGGCAGCCTCTTTGGGGGGTAACGGATCCCGCCGTCCTTCTTACAGCATACAGCTCCTGCGAAGGAAACGCACCCTCCCAAGTCTCGGGGGAGGATAGCCGGGATGGAACCTGCTGCCGTACCCGTCTGCTTGCACCAACCGCAGACTCTCTGGATGGACGGGCAGCTTTTATTCCCGGGCTCGTTGTGATGTTTATTATATGCCGCATGGATGATCTGTCAAGCAGGTTTCATTAAAACAACCGCGGGGGCGTGTCTGCCAGGGTTTGCTCATAGCCCGGATCGGGCGGAAGGCTGTTTTGGCGGGCAGCCGCCTGTGCCAGTTGATCGCAGCGCTTGTTTTCGGGGGTGTCGGCATGTCCCTTGATCCAGATAAATTCCACCTGGTGTTTTTCACACAGGTCCAACAACCGCCCCCACAGGTCGGGGTTCAATGCCCTGCCGCCTTTCTCGCGCTTCCACTTGCGGGAACGCCATTGCTGTGCCCAGCCCTGTTGCATGGCATCCGCCAGGTACCGGGAATCAGTGAAAAGTTGGACCCGGCAGGGTTCCCTGAGGAGTTCCAACCCGGCAATTGCAGCCATCAATTCCATGCGATTGTTGGTGGTATGCTGAAATCCAGCAGATAATTCCTTGCGAGCCCGCCCGCGCTTGAGGACAACCCCGTATCCTCCAGGACCAGGGTTGCCGATGCAGGCACCATCAGTATAAATGATGACTTGCTTGAGGTCATCTGTCATGGCAGCGATTATACCCGCAAACAGGCTCCCCGCCTGCTGGGAAAACCAGGCGGGGAGCAGGGGGGAAGATGATTATTGCGATGGCGGCACGGGAGGCTGCATGGGGGGCAGGGGTCCTTCCGGTTCCAGCGGCATGATGATCCACAGGATCAGATAAATCAATATCCCGGATGCACCCAACAGCACCAGCAGGATAAAAATCAGCCGGATGGCGGTGGGGTCAACATTCAGATAATTACCAAGACCGGCGCACACACCACCGACCATTTGATTTGTTCGCGAACGGGTTAATCTTCGAGATTCCATGTGTCAACTCCTTTTCAATTGGTATACGAGAAATGATGGATTGAGTTGCAGAGCACTGGAAGGAATTATTGGGACAGTGTTTGGGAAAATCAAACCGGCAAAAATAAATATTGAATATGGTATTGACAATTCTTATTTAAAGCAGTATATTACCTTTATAAAAAAGAACTGCACTTCAATAATATTCCGGGAAGGAGAGCTGATGAACCGTTTGTTGACCAAATGCCCCGTTTGCAGTGGAGACCTGCTTGTAACCAGGTTGTACTGCCCGCAGTGTGATACCAGCGTGGAGGGTCACTTTATCACCACCGCCAACCCGTTCTCGCCGCTGACGGATGAACAAATCAATTTCGTACTGACCTTTGTTCGTTGCGAGGGGCGCTTCAACCGGATGGAGGAGGAATTGAATCTCTCCTACCCCACCCTGCGCAACCGGCTCTATGAAATTATCCGTGCCTTGGGATACGAACCTGGCAAGGAGGAACAGCCTGCCCGCCTGACCAATGACGAGCGCATGGCAATCCTTGATGAAGTGGCGCAGGGGACGATCTCGCTGGCGGAAGCGCAGCGCAAGCTGCTTGGCAGGAAGGATGATCCTGCCGAAAAATCACCAGAAAAATCCTGAGGAGGTACAAGATGCCAGTCAACAGTGAAGAACGACTCAAGATCCTGAAAATGGTGCAGGATGGGCGCATTACCGCCGATGAAGCAACCCAGCTTCTCGAAGCACTGGAACGCGCCCGCCCCACTCCGCCCCAGCCTCCCCCTCCGCCGGAAACCGGCATGGTCACCGGGCGCTCAGGTCGCTGGCTGCGGGTGCGTGTGACGGATACCGATTCGGGCAAAACCCGGGTTAATATCCGCCTGCCTCTTTCGGTCGTGGAATCCGGTTTGAAGATGGGCATGCGCTTTGCTCCCGAAATCCAGGATATGGACCCCAATGAGTTGATGGGCTTTATCCGCTCCGGTGAGGTGGGCAAAGTGGTGGATGTCTTTGACGATGAAGATGGGGAGCACGTCGAAGTCTTTATTGAGTAAACCCGAAAGAAACCATCATCCATGCAAACAACCAATTGGAAACGTCCTTTTTTCCTGATCTGGACGGGTCAGGCGATATCCCTGCTGGGAAGTTCACTTGTTCAGTTTGCCCTCATTTGGTGGCTGACAAAACAAACCGGTTCCGCTGCCGTGCTGGCGACTGCCACCCTGGTGGCGATTCTGCCCACGGTGTTCCTGGGACCTTTTGCCGGTGCCCTGGTGGACCGCTGGAGCCGCCGGGTGGTGATGATTGTCTCGGATGCCTGTGTTGCACTGGCAACCCTGATCCTTGTGGTATTGTTCTGGCTTGGGATCGCCCAACCCTGGCATATCTATGTGATCCTGTTTTTCCGTTCCCTGACCGGAGTTTTCCAGGGACCTGCCATGCTGGCATCCACCTCGCTGATGGTGCCGCAGGAGCACCTTTCCCGCATTACCGGCTTGAACCAGGCGCTGCGCGGCTTGATGGGAATTGCTGCACCGCCGCTGGGAGCACTGCTCCTGGAACTCCTGCCCATGTTTGGCGTACTTTCGGTGGATGTGGTGACCGCGTTGATTGCCATCATCCCATTGTTCTTTGTCTCCATTCCCCAACCTGCCCGGCAGTCATCCGCGGAGGTGACCCCGCGGGCTGTCCTGCGGGATGTGCGGGATGGATTAAAATATGTTTTCTCCTGGCCTGGTCTGCTGGGAATCATTCTCCTGGCAATGGTGTTGAATTTCCTGTTTGC
>JAGVUS010000184.1 GCA_019136175.1 Chloroflexota bacterium
AAGGATTACCTGTTCATCATCCTGGGCGCCCTGGTGCAGTCGCTTGCCATGCGCCTGTTTCTGGTGCCTGCCCAGTTAACCAGCGGCGGAATCAGCGGTGCAGCCCAGATCATTCACTTTTATACCAATTGGCCGATTGGTTTGATGGTCTTCCTGGGCAATGTCCCCATGTTCATCCTGGGATGGCGCTACCTGGGCGGGGCGCGGTTTGCCCTCCGGACTGCTGTGGCAATCCTGACATTTTCGCTGCTCACCGACCTGCTCGTCTTATTCCTGCCCGCCGGGGGAATTACCAATGACCTGGTGCTGGACTGCCTGTACGGCGGCTTGCTGTTGGGAATTGGGTTGGGTTTGGTCTACCGCGGCCGCGGCACCAGCGGCGGGTCGGATATCCTGGGCAGAATTCTGAATCACAAGTTTGGGATATCCATTTCACAGGCATACCTGGCAACAGATACAATCGTTGTCCTGCTCAGTGGACTGGCGTTTGGCTGGGAAAAAGCGCTGTATGGTCTGGTAGCCATTTACGTCAGCGGGCTGGCAGCAGAAATGGCTTCGGAAGGCAGTGCCATCTACCGGACGGCAATGATTATCACCAGCAAACCGGAGGATATTATTCAGATGGTCATGGAACGCTTGGAGCGGGGCGTAACCATCCTGGAAGGCACCGGGGGATATACCGGGCACGACCGCCCGGTGCTGTATTGCGTCATTACACGCTCCGAGGTCAACCAATTGAAGGAAATGGTCAAGGAAGCTGACCCCAAGGCGTTCATGGTCATTGGTACAGCCCACGAGGCATTGGGGGAAGGTTTCCGCCCGTTGCTGCGTTCGTAGCTACAAGACGCCAGCCTGCACCAGTGCAGCAGCAATAATCCCAAACTGCCCCAGGTGATAGGCAATCATCACCCAGAAGCCTTCGTGGGGTATGGAGCGGACAAAGCGGGCATACGCCAGGATGGAATCAGAAAACATGAAGAGGATGCTTCCCAGGCTTGCCAGCAGGGCTGCCTGCCTGGTCCATTCCGGATTGATTTGGGTATTGAGTGCAGAAAATACCATGATGCTGATGACCAATCCATAGATCAGCACCGGGATGCGCATGTTCCGCATCCCAAGAGAAGGATGCAATCCCCGCAGGACGGTGCTCATAATCCAGACGTACCCCAGGGATACAGCCACCAAAGGTGCGAGCATCCATAATGAAAGGGCAGCAGGCGGGTTATTGAATCCCACAATATAAAATACATGCCCCGTTAGAAATGCAGCCAAGCCAAACAGGAAAAATCGGTCCGACAGCATGAGAAAAATATCCCCCAGCAGGGAAAAGATGAGTGCCAGACCAAACCAGATCAATCTGCCATCCCACCCGCTGAGGTAATAAGACCAAAGAATCAAAAAAAACAGGGATGCCGGTTTGGCGAGATAAATCAGTCTTTTTTTCTCAAACCAGGCTGCCCACCAGTTAAGAACCGCAAAGAATCCAGCTGCAACCAGTAGAATCATTGGTCATCCTCGATGGAATAACCAAACTGCCGCAAGGCAGCAGGGTCATTGCGCCAATTTTTCCGTACCTTGACATGGAGTTCCAGGAATATTTTCCGTCCGCTCATTTCCTCAATGGACTTCCGGGCGGTGGTGCCAATCTTCTTCAGCATTGCCCCCCCCTCCCCAATCACCATTGCCTTGTGAGAGTCGCGTTCCACGAAGATGGTCGCCATGATATATGCATTCGTCTCACTGCGTTCCGTGTATTCCTCGATCCGCACAGCAATGGCATGCGGCACCTCCTCCCGCAAGTGAATGAGCGCCGCCTCCCGGATCAGGTCAACAGCAATCTCCCGTTCATAGAGGTCGGTGATCTGGTCTTCATCATAAAATGGCAAACCTTCGGGCATGCGCTCCACAACTGCATCCAGGAGGGTGGACAGGGAACCTGCCTGGATTGCCGAAATTGCCAACAGGGTGGCGGATGGCAGCAAATCGAGGTATTCCTGCTGGCGCCTGGACAATCCTTCCACGCCAATTAAATCCTGCTTGTTCAAAACCAAAAGTACCGGCGGGAGGATGCGAAGGTTTTTCAACCGGTCTGCCACCAGCCGATCCTCTTCCGTGGGACGCACACTGGCATCCACCATCCAGAGAATCAGGTCCATGTCTTCCAACGCTTCCACTGCGGCGCGGTTCATCGCCTCGCCAAGTTGATGTTGTGGAATATGCAGACCGGGTGTATCCACCAGCACCACCTGGGCATTGGGCAGGGTAAGGATGCCCAGCTGCCTGCGGCGGGTGGTTTGGGGACGTGGTGAAACCGCAGCCACCTTCTGGCGTAACAGGGCATTGATCAACGTCGATTTGCCAACATTGGGGCGACCAATGACAGCAACAAATCCAGCCCGAAATCCTTGCGATTCAACTTCCAAGTTCATCCTCCAAATGCAACCCAAGCTGTGGCTGCAGAACAAGGCGATCCTGGTCCACGGGGACCCCTTCCATCCGCAGCAGCCTTGCTTTTGTCACCAGCCCACCCCTGCCCCCATATCCATGCAGGTGCCCATCCCCGCCAACCACCCGG
>JAGVUS010000346.1 GCA_019136175.1 Chloroflexota bacterium
CCGGCTTCCCCAAAGGCATACGCCGGTTCCCTGGCTTCGCCCACGCGCACCGGGCGCAGGATCTTCTCCTCAACCAGCAAGCCAAGATGCTCGCTGCGGGGTGCAAAGGGCAGGTCGCGCACGCCGGTGGTCATTTGCAGGAAGGCGGGCAGCAGCCAGCGGATGTCTGCAGAAGCGAGCGACTGGTTAAACGCCGCGGTGAACTGCGGGACGGTCAGGTGGGGTGTCTCCAGGGTGACATGCTCCAGCATGGACTGATATGCCACCCGGCGGAAGCAGTCGATGGTGTGAAAAGCATAGACGGCAGATTCCAGCGGCATGACGGGGGGCAGCAGCAGGGGCGGCTCCCCGGTGACATCCGAACCAAGCACATCCGCGCCCCAGGTTGCACCCAGCGCCACGGAGGGAAAATAATTGACCAGCAGGGAGCCCTGGTAGGAGGGGGCAAAAACCGCCACCCCGTCGGGGTCCACAGCACGGCTGCGGCAGAACACGGCATAACTAAGGGAGGTGGTTGCCCCGCCCATCCAGCAGTGCAGGCGCAGGTCCGGCTGGGCAAGCATGGCGGCAGCCTTGACTGCCTGCGGCTGGGCAGCAATCTTTTGCAGTTCGGGTGTCACCTGCCCGCTGCCCGGCGCATATTCCTTGAGGTCGGGACCGATTGGCGAGAGCGGGTTGGGTGCCAGCCGCAGCAGGTCCGTCCACAGGATGCCAATATCATCCGCGGCAACCTGGAAGATATGCAATTCATTGGATGGTGTGTTCATTTCCTGTTTTCTCCCTTCCTCATTTGCCATACAGCGTTTTAATGACATTGTAGGCGGTATCCAATCCTCCAACGTTCACCGATTTGCCCAGGTCAATCCCGGTCATCTGGACAAACTGGTCATGAGCCTGTTTTAATTGTTCGATGGTGTGGATTGCCTCGCCCACCTTATACCCGGTATAGGTGCGTACACCTTCATTCAGGACAGTGCGGAGGGTGCCAAGTTCGGTCACGGAATTGGGAACATAGATCAACCGTCCCACCTTGTAAATCCCGATCCCGGCATTCAGCAGGCGCGTTCCCAGCGGCTTGTTGGGATCCCAGGAGGCTTTAAAGTTCTCATACCCGCTGGCACTGACGAGAAAATTCTTTAACTTTTCGGGATCCCTTAACGTGGAATAGATATCCTTGCCCAGTTTCACACTCAGATCCTTGACATCTATGGTTGTATCCGCCAGGGTTCGCCAGCCAATGTCAATCGGGTGGGTGATGATGTCCTTGGCAACATCCACACCCGTGCTGATTGCCTCCCTGGTGCCGTTGTAGATGTCCTTGCCGGTGCCGGTGATGGTATCCAGGACAATCTGGGGATCCTTCTTGATATCCTCAACGATCTCCTTGACCTCCTTGCCGACCTTGTCCGCTGCATCCTTGACGGCTGCCGCCGCTTTTGCGCCTTCCCTTGCCACTTCTTCGTGGGCGCGGTCGCTGCCATCCACTGCCTGCTCCCAGAAGCTGTTGGCGGTGTCGTTGGCATCGCGGCGGGCAGTTTCCAGGCGTTCCAACTCCCGGCGGTGTGCCTCGCGGCGGCGGGCATCCACTGGTGTTCTGCCGGGCTTTTCGGGTTCCTTCGGTTCTTTTGGCTCCTTTGGTTCTTTTGGTTCCTTTGGCTCCTCTGGTTCTTCTGGTTCCTTGGGTTCCTCCGGCTCTTCCGGCTCCCCGGTCTTTCCCTTCTCCCCGGGTTCCTTCTCTTCCTTGAATTTTTTAGGTTTTTCCGGCTCCCCGGGTTGCTTGGGGACTTCCTTCTCCGGCTGGCGGGAATCCTTGTCCGTCCTGCCGGGCTTGATGGGCGTCACCGGAACCACCGGGACGACCGGCACCACCGGCACGACGGGCACATCCTGGACGGGTTCGGGTTCCGGCTCCGGTTCCTGCGGTCCATAGTCATAATCCCGGTAGGGGTCATCCACCGTGCCCTTGCCATAGACGCCCTCCATCCATGGCGGTCGACTGGCATCCGGGTAATCGCGGAAGGGGTCCTGCGGCGTGCCGGTGCCATAGATTGTTGTAGGCGGCAGGGGCGGGGGAACAACCGCCGGGTTGGCTGCCAGGCTGCCCAGCACAAAGCCGATTGCCGCCGGAATGCCACTGATGAGCGTGGGAATGGCTCCCGGCGAGCGGATCCAGTCGATCAATGTACCGCCCGCCTCCGACCATCCGCCGTCATCGGCAAACACCGGCGAGGCAGCCAGCGCGGCACCCAGCCCCACGCAGAGGAAAAGCGCCGCCATGCCCGCAGCAGGTTTGCCCCTGCCGCGCAGCCAGAGGAAGACGGTCACACCCACCACCACCAGCATCACCAGCCAGCGGAGAAACATGAACTGGAAGCCCACCCCTTGAATCAACAGCACCACTGCTGACAACACAAAGCCAACCGCCAGCCCCGCCAGGGTGGTGTTCAGCCAGGCAGGTGCCAGCCCGCGGTGGGGTGTGCGCTTGAAGAGCTTTTGAAAATCGGACCAGCCCAGCCGCAGGATGAATCGCACAATGTCCTGCGGATCGATCAGTGCGCCCATCACAAAG
>JAGVUS010000368.1 GCA_019136175.1 Chloroflexota bacterium
GTGCGCTTGCTGCGGTGGGCGGTGATGGCAAAGCGGTGGGCTTCATCCCGAATGCGCTGGATGAGATACAACCCCTGGGAATGCCGCGGCAGCAGGATGGACTCCCTTTTTCCGGGGAGGAACAACTCTTCCTGCTGTTTTGCCAGTCCCACCACCGGCACCTGGCTGGTCAGATGGAATTGCTCCAGCACGGCAACCGCCCGTCCCAATTGACCCTTGCCTCCATCCACAATTAACAGGTCCGGCAGGCGGCTGAAAGATTCATCCACCTTGCTGCCCGGTGCCTGTTGCGTTTGTTCCAGCAGGGTCTGCCAGCGTTTGAATCGCCGGGTGAGCACCTCTTCCATGCTGGCAAAATCGTCCGGTCCGCTGACGGATTGGATGTTGAACCGCCGGTAGTGTTTTTTTGCAGGCACGCCCTGTTCAAACACCACCATGCTGCCCACCGAGGCAGTTCCCTGGGTGTTGGAAATATCGTAACACTCAATCCGGTTGGGGGGTTCGGGCAGCGCCAGTGCCTGCTGGAGTTCCGCCAACGCCTGGGTTTGCCGGTTGGTGTCTGCTTCCCACTGGGTGCGCAGGGCGCGCAGCGTTTCGGTGGCGTTTTCTGTTGCCATCTGCACCAGTTCCTGGGCGGTTCCCTGGCGCGGTACGGTCAGTTCCACCTTGTTGCAGCCCCTCCGGCTGTTCAGCCACTGGGAAATGATCTGCACTTCTTCCACTTCGTTTGGCAGCAACACCTCACCGGGGATGGTGGCAGCCTCGGAGTAAAACTGCTTGACAAACTGCGCAATGATTTCTCCATCGGCAGCTTCCGCGGTGCCTTCCAGGATGAAGTATTCCCGCCCAATCAGCTTCCCGGCGCGGATGAAAAAGATTTGCACGCACGCCTCGCCATCCGCCCGAGCCATGGCAATCACATCGGAATCAATTTTCTCGCTGGAGACCACTTTCTGCTTTTCCACCACCCGGTCAATGGCATTAATCTGGTCGCGGATGGCGGCAGCCCGTTCAAAGCGCAATTCCCCGGCAGCCTGTTCCATTTCCTCCCGCAGCCGGGTGACAATTGGATCGGTTTGCCCCTGCAGAAACAGGCAGAGATCATCCATCATCCGGCGGTAGGCGGCTTGATCCACAGCGCCAATACATGGACCACTGCACAGCTTGATGTCATAGTACAGGCAGGGGCGCGGGTCCGTCCCGGTGATCTGCCGGTCGCAGGTCAGGTAGGGGAAAATCCGGCGCAGTACATCCAGGGTCTGGTGCACCGCCCAGACGGAGGTGTACGGTCCAAAATAGCGGGAACCGTCATCCACCATCTGGCGGGTGACGGTGACTTTGGGGAAGGCATCCGCCCAATGCACCTTGATGTAAGGATACCGCTTATCATCCTTGAGCCGGATATTGAACCTCGGACGGTGCTTCTTGATCAGGTTCATTTCAAGGATTAAAGCTTCCAGTTCGGAACCAACCACAATCCATTCGATGTCGGCAATTTGCCGCACCAGCTGACGCGTTTTCTGATCGTGATCGGCGCTTTCGTGGAAGTAGGAGCGCACCCGGTTGCGCAGGTTGATTGCCTTACCCACATAAATGACATCACCGGTGCTGTTTTTCATAATGTAACAGCCCGGTTTGTTGGGCAGCGTATCCAGGATTCCCTGCAGGTGTTCGCTCGTGGTCATTGGAGTAATTTTACCATCCCCGAAAAGCCAACGGCTGGCATTTTCAGCCAGCCGTTGGGTTCTTGTGTGGGTCCGGTGGGGTTATCCTGCCCGGTTTTGGTTGGATATTACTTGAGGATGATCACCAGCCAGATTGCATCCGCCACATTATTCACGGTAATCGTCACGGTGACGGGTTCGGAATAGTATTCACCATCAAACGCGCGGTAGGTAAAGGTAACTGTGCCGTAATAGTTCTTTACGGGGGTGTAGGTGAAGGAACCATCCGAATTCAGCACCAGCGTGCCGGTGGAAACATCGTCAACCAGTTCCGCTTCCAGGACATCGTTTTCTGGATCGGTATCATTTTCCAGGATGCCGGGAGCATCAACGAAGAGCGAGGTGTCCTCATCCATGCTGTACTCATCTGCAACGGCAACCGGCGGAGTGTTATCCACCACATCGTGGACCGTGATTGTAACTGTCACAACCTCGGAATAATCCTCACCATCATACGCCTGGTAGGTGAAAGTATCCACGCCAAACCAGTCTGCATCAGGCAGGTAGGTGAAGGAGCCATCTGCAGCCAGAGCCAGGGTGCCATGGGCAACATCTGCCACAAGCACGGCAGTCAGGGTATCGCCATCGACATCAGTGTCATTGGACAGCACACCGGGTGCGGCAACAGTCAGGAGGGTATCCTCATCCGTCTCGTAGGCATCATTGACAGCAACGGGGGCATCGTTGACCGGAGTGACGGTGATGGAGATGACGCCGGTATCGGTGCCGTCGTGTCCGTCACTGACCGAGAAGGTGAAGCTGTCGGAGCCGTTGTAGTTGAGCGCCGGGGTGTAGGTCAGGCTGGGGGCAGTCCCGGAGAGGGTGCCGTGGAGCGGCTGGACAG
>JAGVUS010000069.1 GCA_019136175.1 Chloroflexota bacterium
GATACCGGGTGATAGAGAATCAGGTCGTTGCCGGTCTCACCCGGCACCAGTTCCTCGTAGCACAGGGCGCAGTCGGCTTGCCAATCGGGGTTTTCATTCACCCAACGGTTGAGGTGCATCCACCCGGCAGGAATGGATTCAAACGGCGCCTCGAATGCGTTGGTGATTCGCATGACGGCAACCATTCCCCCGCCGTAGATGCGTTCCTGCACGCCGTCATCCGGCTGAATTTCCTCCGGTACGACACAGCCGTACTCGTAACCCCGCCTGCCCAGTGCGGCTTCTGCCGGGCTGACCTGGACATCAAATCCGAAATTGCGCCGCCCTGCCACGCTCAAGCCGTGCACCGCCAGCCAGTTTTGCATGGTGCTGATGGAATCATTTTCCGGCTCCAGGCTGATTGCCCGGTGGCAAATCACCCGCTGGGGGGTAAGCTCTTCAATGGTAATGGGACCGAAAGTGTGAGTCATGGGATTTTTCCTTTCTGGTGATTCAAACTGTGGACATCTTCCATCATACCCGCTTCCAGTTTCCGGTTTTGACGTTTTTTCTCAACTTGCGGGCAATCCATCTTCAATTGCTGGATTATTTTGGATTCCTGCATACAATGGAATTGCCAAATTGCCAATGAAATTCGATCCCCGTATTCAACCTTCCATTGATTACATGGACAGCCACCTGTTGGAGGAACTGGATCTGGAGGATGTTGCCCGCCAGTCCGGTTATTCGCTTTCCAGCTTCTACCGCTTTTTTCAGGCGCTGACCGGTTTTACCTTAAAGGTATACATCCGCAACCGGCGGCTGGCATACGCTGCCCGGCAGCTGGTATTCACCCGCCGCCGCATCCTGGATATTGCCCTGGATGCCGGTTTTCATTCACAGGAAGTCTTCCACCGCGCTTTTGTATCCCTGCATGGCATTCCGCCCGGTGAATACCGCCGCACACGCAAGGCTTCGGTGGAGCAGCTGGACCGGATGGATGCCTTTGCCCGCCGCCTGGAGGAAAATCACCACCGCTCAATGCCGCAAATCCCGGTGCGGGCGGATATCATCCGGCGCGGCTGGGTGCATCTGGCGGGGCTGGAAATCCAAACCACCGTGGCAGAGAATATTGACACCCTCTGCATATCCCGCTTTTGGCAGGAATCGTTCCTGCCGCGGCTGGCGGAAATTCCCCACCGCCTGGTGCCAAACATGCTGGCAGCGTATGAGGTGACCGACCCGCGCGATGACACCCTGCTCCACTTTGCCTGTGTGGAGGTGGACAGCCCGCAGCCCCTGCCGGGCTTTTGCATGCGCAGCCTGGAGCCGGGGTATTATGCGGCTTTCACACCCCGGCGTCCACTCAACCCGCTGGAATACGTGGTGCTGGTGCAGTTTGCCTATGGGGAATGGTTCCCCATGTCCGGCTGTGAAATCCGCGCGCCTTTTACAATGGACCTGTATATTGATCAGCCAACCCGCGATGGCAGATCCACAATC
This sequence comes from Chloroflexota bacterium, assembly GCA_019136175.1. Classification (GTDB taxonomy): domain Bacteria; phylum Chloroflexota; class Anaerolineae; order Anaerolineales; family Anaerolineaceae; genus CALMHE01. The sequence goes on from JAGVUS010000069.1 coordinate 1,483, forward strand.
CCGCAGATGACGGTGCTTGTCCCCATCCATCCACGGCAGCCTGCCCCCCTATGCTGCCAGTCTCACTGGCGTGGTTCACCGCCCGGATTAGAAATGAATGTAGCGGTTGACGTTGACAACAAAAACGGTGCCGCGGTGGTGACCGGGTTCCACGGGTGAAGAGCAGCTCTCGCGGATCAGCTTGAGAGCGGGGTCCACCTGTTCATCCTCCACACCGGCGAGGAAGGTGGTGTTGCCGCGCCGCAGGAAGCCGCCCGTGGATGCAATCCGGGTAATGCGAAAACCGGCATCCGTGAGGGCATGAGATACGTTGTCACTGTCTGCATCCGGCAGAATGGCGATGATGAGTTTCATGGCTAGAACTCCTCGTAATGCTCGATTTCAATTTCAAAGATGGTTGCCCCACCCACGGTAATGGGGGTGGGGGTGGGCAGCGGCAGGGGGGCGCTTTCCAGCGGCACGGCGATGTATTCCACCCGCTGGCGGCAGTTGGCGTTGAGTGTGTCCAGTGCTTCCTGTTCCTGCCCGCTGGCAACCGCAATTGACAGGGTGGCGTTCCGCAAGCCCAGGAAACCGCCCACGCTGGGCAGCCGGGTGACGGAAAACCCGCGCTGGTTCAACGCGTTGATGGCATGTTCCACGTCTTGCGCTTGCACAACCGCCAGCATCAGGATGTTGATGCCTTCCGGGGTTTGAGAGTCAAGCATGGTTCCTTCTCCTTCCTTGGCGACGAAGCCGCCGCATCGTCAGACTGGTTTGGCAAGGCTCACCCGGTGAAACCCGGGCTGGTCAATGGTGACTGTCTGCCCGTTGCTGAACGAGACAATGGTCTCGTTCCTGCGCAAAATCACTTGCATCCCTCGATATTGTACCGTAATTGGGAAGGGAAAAACATTAAAATCGCTCAAAATCACGCAGTTTGTGCCAATTTGGTGCAGTCCGGCAGCCTGCAAAAAGAGGCTGACAGGCGCCAGACCCGAAACCGGGTTGTATTCGCCAAACGGCTGACCGCTGCGGGCGTGGATGTGGCTGCGGAAGGCGTGCCCCTCGCACAGGGCTTCAGCTGCTGCGTTGAGCAGCCGGGTGACCAGGTCAGCTGCCTCGGCGCGGCGACCATACGCCAGCAGCCCTTCACCGATGAACTGATTCCACAACATCGAAACGCCCGAAAGGCTGGCGGGTTCCGGCGGGCAGTCCTCCGATGGACAGACCGGCATGCCATACTCCTGCCGGAAATCCGCAAGGATGGTCCTGTCAATCAATGCCTGGGCGCGGCGGGCGGATGGGATGCCCGCCCAGAGCGGCAGAAGCTGGCTGATATCCTCCTGGGAATAATCGGCAGTGCCCAGCCAGCCAGCCTCGCCGGGTGCCAGCCCGCGCACTTCCACTTCTTTCAGCGTGCCAAAGAGGGTTTGGGTGGCAAACCGCCCGTCACCGTGCATCCAGGTGAATTGCCGGGCGCTGATTTCCTCCTCCACCGGTTCGCCTTCCGGGTTGGTGCCGCGCAGGAAAAAGCGCGCCATCACGGTGGATTGTTCTGCAACCTTCAGGCGCAGCGAGAGCCGCTGCGGGTGGCGGAAGGAGCGGACAAGCGGGATGGTGCCGGGTTGGGTGATTGCCACCAGGGTCTGCCCGCTGGGGTTGGTGTGAGTCTGGGCATCGCGGTAGCGGTAGGTGCGCGCCCGCTCATCCCAGGTGGCTTCAATATCCTCCTGCAGGGCGGCAGCCCGGGATTCCAGCCATTCCGCTTCCTCCGTGTGTTGGATGCGCCGTGCCAGTACAGCCAGGCTGCGGCACTCGCGGAAGAGCAGCGCACCCAGCCCGGGGGATTCGAGTGTTTCAATGGGGACCGCCTGGGCGGTGGGATGCCAGCGGTCATACAAGGGTACATCCGGCAAGCCGGTCTGGACGGGGTTGGTCCATTCCGGGAAGCCGTCTCCATCCCGGTCCTGTGCCGGGCTGAACCAGTAGTGCAGGTGGCGCACCAGGGCGGGAACCACCTCCTCCAACCAGGTGTGATCCGTCCGGCAGGCATCAATCCGGGCTGCCAGTTCGGCAAGGATGGGCTGGGCGGTGTACCGGGCGCGCTGCCCAGCCAGCCCGGGTTTTCCGCTGATGAACCCATTTTCATCCTGCACGGCAAGGAAATTGCGCAGCACTCCCTCCGCCAGTTCCGGTGCACCCGGCAGCAGTGTGGCAAGGTACCACGCTTCCAGTGCAGTCTGCCCGTTCCACAGGTGGGTATAGTCGCTGCCGTCGCCGCGCAGGGAGAAGCCGTGCTCCGGCTGGCGTGAGGAGACAAAGGAAGGCTGGGGCAGGTGGGCGCTGCCCGGCAGGAAAAGCCGCAGGGCGTGCGTCTGCGCCTGCGCCAGGACAATATCCCAATCGGGGTTGCCGGTGAATATTTGCACGGTCTGGGCGGTGTTGAGCAGTTCCAGCCGGGCGGTTTCGGCTTCCCAGGGGA
>JAGVUS010000165.1 GCA_019136175.1 Chloroflexota bacterium
CACGTACCCATAGCCGATCTGTTGGGGAAAATTATCCCCATCCACAAACGTATCCAGCATCACTTCCTGCAAATAATCGATATTGCTGCACAGATAATTGGAATACCCCCTGCCAATATCGGTGAGGAAGATGTTATGCCCGCCATACTTGCGCAGCGAATCATCTTCATAATAATTAAACCCATTCGAGCGTACCAGTTGGGAGGTGATCCGCATCAGGTCGTTTAAAGCGGAGATCGTCAGGTCATCATCGTAGCCAAACGCCTGCAAAACATTGACGATCTCGTTGATCCGCCGTTTCCCCTTTTTGTGCCCCAGGTAGCGCAAAATGCGGGGCTTCACCAGCAGGGAATTGCCATTGTGGTTCTCCACCCGGAACATGTGATTGATTTGATGGCTGGCAGACCAATGGAACTGGTCCTGCCCGTGTCGGATCAAAATGCGGATTAAATCCCGGCTGGTCAGGTTGGTGTCCATCATATCCGCCACGCTGGCGGCAAACAACCCCTGCATCAGCAGCATGCCGTTGCGGATGCTGCTGCCGCAGGCATTGTCGATAAAATTTTGAAAGTTCTGGTACTTGTCAACCTGGATTTCCCGGTTCACCGTCACCAAAAATGACTTTAAAACCTGGTACTGGCTGTCTGAAAGCCCCCTGCCGGGTTCGTAAAAAGCATCCGGGTTGCTGCAAAACAACTCCAGCCGCTTCTTGATCACATCCAGCACCCTTGGACCGTGATGCATTTCCGCGTCAATGATCCCCGTGCCGAGCCCCAGGTTGTCAAATGTTTCCGGGCGCACCAGGATGATGAACGTGGGACCATTCATCTGCACGTGGCTGTGAATCAGCTCCACGATTTTCTTCTGGAGGATCGGCTCGGCATGGTCCACATTATCCAGGATAATGTAGGCGCATCCCGAATTGTTGCAGAACTGGAATTTAATGATGTATCCCCAGAGCCGGATTAAATAATCCAGGTGGGTTTCCGGGGATTTCTCAATCTGGCTTTTCATTTTTCGGCGGGCTTCCAGCGCCTCCGGCGGGATGGGCTGATCCGGGGTCCGGGGCTGGAACCTGATTTTGGCGGCAACTTTGCGAAACGCCAGGGAGGAGCTTTTCTGATGAATGAACCGCTCCAGCTCATAATCCCAGAACCCGAACAATTCCTCCTCTTCCGAAATGCTGGCGTCATTGACAATCCGGCTGCGCAATTCATCGCAGAGGATGTTAAAGAATTTATTGGTCAGGGTTACCCCCGATAAATCATTTAAATAGGTATGCTCATCAAAATTGATGTGGGCAATCAGGCGGTTTGACCGGCGGTCGCACCGCTCGCAATGCCGCCGGTTTTTTACCAGGTGGAGGGCAATGTAATTCTTCATGGTGGTCTTGCCGCTGCCCATGGGACCCACAATTGCCAGCACCGGTCGCTTCGGATGGATCAGTTTGTCGATGATTTTCACTTCGTAACTGCCAAGCTGGGGCAAATCTTCGGGCAGGAGATCCCGAAAGGCATTGGATTCATCGAGGGGCTGGCTTTGCAGGAACCAGGCGGGGATCTCCTCCTTGTCCGGAACCGGGTCAAACACGGTCTGCGCCATGTATTCATCATTGATAAAACGGGTACTGCGCGATTCGGACTTGGAGTATCCGGACAACCTGTCACCCAAACGGATCATGTTCATGGAGGGTTCTCTTTCGTGTGAAAAGGATAGTTGGGCTGCGTTGATTTCTGTGGAGGCTTTGGATTGGTGTCTTGATCCCGACCCGGCGCCTGGAAAGGAACTCCTGTGATCCTCCACGTGCCATTCCCCCGCCTGTCTGGGGATGCGGTTTTGGGCGGCGGTGTTCCATCCCGGCAGGGATAATTATATATCAGAGTCCGGGATGGAATGCCACATTCCCCGGGCTTGCCGGGGGATTCTCCGCTCTGCCGGTTTGCCCGGCTCAAAAAATCACGAACCCCCCGTGCCTGCAAAAATCAACCAGCTCGGTGAGTTTCTCTTTCCAGGTATAATCAAAGAAGATGAAATTGGGGTCCCGCAGCCCGTTCAGGGATGCGAACTGGCAGCGCAGCACCATCTCATCCTCCCAATCCTCGCCATATTTCTCACTGGGGTTATCCTTGGCATCCCTGACCATGAGCAGGGGGATGGCGCTTTCCACGGCATCCGCCAGGGCAAAAGCGTCCTGGTCGGTGACCTCCTGCCCGAAATTGGAAAAATAGTCCCCGGAATCCCAGCGGGGATACAGGAACTGATCATCAGGCGGGTCCGAGATCAACGCGGCAAAGGAGCTTTCGTCCCGCTGATGCCAGGGCGCTTTCTGGAAATCCCCGTATGGCTGCCGGGTGCCCTGCGGTTCCCAGCCAAACATGACCGCCAGCCGAAAGATTCGGCGCCAGCCCCGGTGATTGATCCGAAATCTCAAATCCTCGTTATCGAGATTGATAAAATCGACTCCCATTGACAACCCCACTGAATGTCTGGATTTTATGGATGCAAGATCATTTTGCGTAATTAATAACACAAACTGGGGAAATGTCAAATCCCCCCGG
>JAGVUS010000387.1 GCA_019136175.1 Chloroflexota bacterium
GTTCCGCCTGCTCTACCCGCACTCGCCGCACGATTTCATTCCCGCAGAAATCCGGGATCCTTCCATCATTGACATGACTGACGCCATCTTTGGGTACGTGCGGGATGAAGACCCTGGAAATGATCATCCCCAGCACTACGCCGGCAGGGTGCGGTTCAGTGATGCCCGGCGGGTTGATGTGACCACGGACCCGTGGCATTCCGAACAACTCATCAAGCCCCAAATCCTTTCCGGACCCAAGCCCACCACCTTCCAGCACTACCTGGAACAAAGTCAGCCTGATGACAGCGGAAAGTTGAAGCATTACGCAGACATTCCACAAAACATTAAGATCCGCGGGCACAAGCTGTACTGGCACCGCGGGAACGACTTTTCAAGCCACCTGCATGTATTCAATCAACCCAACCTGGGCACCCAGGATACCCTGATCAAGCCAGTGAAAACGGAATTAACTTTTGAATTCAAGATCAATTTTGAAAACCTGACTGCAGCGGAGCTGGGCGCTCTGCTGTGGGCAATTGAATTGCCCGCCGGGGACAACCAGGAACGCTGCCACAGGCTGGGCATGGCAAAACCTTTGGGGTTGGGATCAGTGAAAATCCGGGTGGAAAGCCTGCAAATCCAGGACCGGCAGCACCGCTACCAGAATTTGTTCCAGAAAGCGGAATGGGATGATGGCGGACCAAAGGAAGGACAAAATACTGCCACCTATCACGAAGCATTTGAAGCCTACGTGACCGGGCATCTTGGGGTTGGCGGTCCTTACGGGGCGCAGCCGCGCATCCAGATGCTGCTCACCATGCTGCGTTTTCCGGGACCAAATCCTAATGCAATTTGCTACATGACCATCCAACCCAATCAATTCAAGGATCGCCCGGTTCTTCCAGATCCCTTGAGGGTTTTCCCGGCAGCGAACGCAGCTTCCCCTGTTACCAGCCATGGACCAACCCCCCAAAAAACGCCGGGGCAGGAGCAATCCCCCGGCAAGGGTTTGAGCATTGGTATCCGTGTCAGATTTACCATAACTGACATTGAGGGCAATGAATATTGGGGAGAACTTGCCGGGTGCCCGGAGAATTATATCGGCATCCTCCCCAAGGGCGCAACCCAGGGGGAGCCCTTTATAGTTAAACAGATGGTGAGATGCACGGTTGTAAGGATTGAAGAAAACAGCGCAGATGATGAAGTCAACGTATACCTGGAGCGAGACAGCACCTGATTTATTTTTCGAGAAAATCATGACAACTCAATCCATCTATCTCTGCCTGGTATCGGTCCAGCGGATGCAAAACATCCTGCCGCTCTTTCAGCAAGGTGCAGGGTATGATCGCGTGGTGATGATTGCCTCCGGTACCCCAACGGGGGGGATTGACCCGCGGTTTCGAGAAATTGCGACATCCATGCAGGAAGCCATGCAAGACCAGCAACGCTGGGTGTGGGAACTGCACCCCGATCCGGTGGATCCCATGGATCCTTCTTCAACTGCTGAAGCCTGTCGGAAAATCATCCAACGGGCGGGAGAAAGTGCCCGAATCACCATCAACGTCACCGGCGGAACCAAGCCCATGTCCATTGGCGCCTATATTGCAGCCATGGAAGCATAGGGGGCATTATATGTTGATACCGAAGCGGAAAGAATCTACACTCACCTGCCCTCCAACCGGGGCGGGGGCGTCAATGCTGAGCCTTTCGATCTGCTCCGCATTCCCGTTGCACTTCACCTCAAGATTCATGGAAAAAAACTCAAGACGGATAAAACCGGGGAAAAACTCAGTCCGACAATTGACCACTGGCTTTCCCTGTTCTCCAACAGTCAAAACCTGGGGCAAACAATCCGGGATGTTCATGAACTCATGACTGATAAGCCGGGATTAGTATTGGATGAAGATAACAGTTATCACATTCAATTGCCCCATAAAAACCTGGACGCTGCCTTTACCCAACAACTTGTGGACCTGGGGTTGGCGAGAGAAATGAATGGGGATCTGGTTATTTATAATAATGCTCAAAGATTTCTGAATGGGCGCTGGTTGGAAGCATATGTCTGGGATAAACTCGATCAGACCGGTCAATGCATGGATATCTGCAAAAATCTTGAGGTAATCGGGATTGCCAATGAGCTGGATGTTGCCTGTACCGTCCACGGTAAGCTGGGGGTGGTGGAGTGCAAAACCGGATCCTTGAAAGGCAAGGAGGGTCAAAATGTGCTTAACAAGTTAATGGCAATCAAGGATGGTTTGGGTGGAATCTTTGCAAAATCGTTTTTAGTGATCACCAATTCAGAGAAGGAATCCACGGAAGAATTTAAGAAACGCGCCAATGAATATGGAGCAACCATCATATTCCGGGATCAACTGGAAAATGCAGGCAACATCATTATTGACAAGCTTTCCTCCAGGAGAAGAACGGGATAATCACCAGGGACTCGATATCACCCCTTCCCTGGGGGAGCCGGAACCCCGCTGGAAAACAAAAATCCCCTTGGCGGGGATTTTAAGGTGACTCACCAGGGACTCGATATCACCCCCTCCCTGGGGAAGCCGGAACCCCTTTCCTCCCTGGGGAAGCCGGAACCCCTTTAAATATAATATCCTCCCAAAAGGAGGATATTTTTGTGACTCACCAGGGACTTGATATCACCCCCTCCCTGGGGGAGCCGGAACCCCTTTAAATATAATATCCTCCCAAAAGGAGGATATTTTTGTGACTCACCAGGGACTCGAACCCTGAACCCATTGATTAAGAGTCAATTGCTCTGCCAGTTGAGCTAGTGAGCCATGAGGCGCATCCAATTATACACCATCCGGCGCTCCTGTCAATTCTTCCCGCGCCCCAGCACCGGGCGCATGCCGTTGGCAATCACCACCAGCGTCACGCCGGTATCCGCCAGCACCGCCAGCCACAGCGTGGTGATGCCCGCCATTGCCAGCGCCACAAACCCCAGCTTGACCGCCAGCGTGAAGGCGATGTTCTG